>NZ_JAVQNT010000041.1:0-148912 GCF_031799075.1 Acinetobacter sp. V91_7 | reverse complement strand
AGGCACCGGGTTTTGATCTCGGCATCCGTTGGTTCGAATCCAGCCGCCCCTGCCATCTATTTAATTACATACCAACCGCCAAGGGTGCTTCATGCCCAATCTTGTCGTTTTTAGTGGAAATGCTCATCCACAGTTCGCTCAAAAAGTCGTAAGTCACTTACATATCCCTCTAGGTGCTGCATCAGTCGGTCACTTTTCTGATGGAGAAATTTCAGTAGAAATTACTGAAAATGTTCGTGGTAAAGACGTATTTATCGTTCAGCCTACTTGTGCCCCTACCAATGATAACCTTATGGAAATCTTGGTTATGGCAGATGCTTTGCGTCGTGCAAGTGCTGGTCGTATTACAGCCGTTATCCCGTATTTTGGTTATGCTCGCCAAGACCGTCGCCCACGTTCTGCACGTGTGCCGATTACAGCTAAAGTTGTTGCAGACATGCTTACCACTGTTGGTATTGATCGTGTCGTAATGATTGACTTACATGCTGACCAAATTCAGGGTTTCTTCGATATTCCAGTCGACAACATCTATGGTACTCCTGCTTTGCTTGCTGACTTACGTCAACAATCGCATGATAACCTTATGGTGGTTTCTCCTGACGTTGGTGGCGTAGTACGTGCTCGTGCTGTTGCCAAACAGATGGGTGACATCGATTTAGCAATTATTGATAAACGTCGTCAAAAAGCCAATGAATCGCAAGTTATGCATTTAATTGGTGACGTAAAAGATCGTGATTGCGTTATCGTAGATGACATGGTTGATACTGCCGGTACATTGTGTAAAGCAGCTGATGCGCTTAAGCAATTTGGTGCACGCCGTGTAGTTGCATACGCAACTCACCCTGTACTTTCTGGCAAGGCTATTGAAAACTTACGTAATTCAGTTATTGATGAATTAGTTGTCACTGACACTATTCCTCTTTCTGAAGAAGCATTAACCTTGGGCAAAATCCGTCAGGTTTCTGTTGCTAGCATGGTTGCTGAAACGATTCGTCGTATTAATAACGAAGAATCTATCAGTGCGATGTTCGATAGTTTATAATACCGCAGCTTTTATGAACCCTGGCCTTGGCTGGGGTTTTCTATCACTAAACTGGTCGCAAGTTTAGTCTATTTAACTTTAATGAGGATTTACTCATGTCAAACTTCGTATTAAACGCTCAAGCGCGTGCTGAAGACAAACAAGGGAAAGGTGCGAGCCGCCGCCTTCGTCACGAAGCATTAATTCCAGCTATCATTTATGGTGGCAATGCTGAGCCTGTAGCTATTACTTTAGAACTTCGTCAGCTTGTAAAAGCTTTAGAAAACAATGCTTTCTTTGAAGAAGTTATAGAAATCCAAGTTGGCGACAAAGTTGAAAACGTTAAAATCCAAGCGTTACAACGTCACCCAGCTAAAAACACTCCTATGCACGCTGACTTCAAACGCGCATAAGTGTTGAAAGGCGTAGATTAGTGTCAAATATTTCGCTAATTGTTGGTTTGGGCAATCCTGGTTCAGAATATGCCCAAACCCGCCATAATGCAGGCTTTTGGTTCATTGAACAGCTTGCTAATAAATATGGCATTACATTAAAAAATGATCCAAAATTTCACGGAATCAGCGGACGTGGTAATATAGAAGGACACGATGTCCGTCTACTTCTACCCACTACATTTATGAACCGTTCTGGACAAAGTGTAGTTCCATTTGCAAAATTTTATCAAATTGCTCCTGAAGCAATTTTGATTGCTCATGATGAACTTGATATGAACCCTGGTGTAATTCGTCTAAAAACAGGCGGAGGACATGGTGGTCATAACGGTTTACGTGACATTGTCCCTCATATTGGTCCAAATTTTCATCGTTTACGTATTGGTATCGGACATCCTGGCTCAAAAGAGCGAGTTTCAGGTCATGTACTTGGGAAAGCACCAAGTAGTGAACAAAGTCTGATGGATGCAGCAATTGATCATGCCCTTTCTAAAGTAAAATTACTTGTTCAAGGACAAGTTCCACAGGCCATGAATCAAATTAATGCGTATAAACCAACTTAAATTGTTGAACAATCAAGCTTGCTATCTTGCTTTTTTAGGAGCAAAATGCGCATCAGCCACTTTGCCAACAGCAAAAGCTAAAGATTTCACCATAAGATCTTACTCTTAGGTCTACTCAGGAGACGCTAGCCATGCTATCTCGTTTATTAAAATGCAAAATTCACCGCGCAGTTGTAACCCATGCTGAACTTCACTATGAAGGTTCTTGTGCAATTGATGGCGTATTGATGGACTTAGCTGGTATTCGTGAATATGAAGAAATTCATGTTTGGAATGTAACCAATGGCAAACGCTTCACGACCTATGCGATTCGTGGTGAAGATAATTCTGGAATTATTTCAGTAAATGGTGGCGCTGCACATCAAGCAGATGTCGGTGATTTAGTGATTATTGCTACATTTGGTGATTTTACTGAAGCTGAAGCAAATATTCATAAGCCACGTTTGGTCTATGCTAATCCAAATAATACAGTCAACCACACAGCGAATTGTATTCCTGTTCAAGTTGCCTAATTTATTCTAAGAATAAAAAAAGCCCGCATTGACGGGCTTTTATAATTTTATAAATCCTAAATCGTTCCGTCCCACCAATTCTTTTGCTGTTTGCAATTTAATGGTTGAAGCTGCTCTCCTCGTAAATCAAACAGAATCGCCTCTCCTTTTGTATTTACCTTAAATTCAGCATATTTTGCTTTCTGATAGCATTGAGCTAGACCTTCGGCAAATAAGAAACTCCGAGATGCAGGATATAAAGCTTGATATCGGTTTTCAGGATTTTTTAAAATTATGCTCTGCTCAGCAGATAAATTGTTAGGTTCTAAAATAGTACGGATTACTTTATTGTGTGAATCCAAACTAACTTTTGCGTGAATAGATGCATAATTAAAGATTCTCTGATTTAGAGTTTCATTTTCTTTTTCAGCAAGAGGTTTAGGAGTTTGCAAATTTAACTCATAAGCCAATGCCATATAGTCACCTTGTAAAATTGAACGTGGATCAACTGGCTTAAGCTCAATGAAAATACTTTTACTATGATGCAGATGCCATTCATTTTTCGCTATCAATCCCACAAAAAATAATGTGGTAGCTATAGCCAGAATAAGAGAAAAATATTTCTTCATTATTTTTCTCCTTCAATAAGATTGCGTTGATTTTCTTGGTGGAGCAACCAATATAAAGCCCATAGAACAAGACCAGAAATCAAAATCGATGCACTCTTTGCCAAAAAAGTTATTTGTAAGTTGTAATAAAGCTGCCAAAGTAATAAAACAAATACTACTAGAGTGACACCATAAACAATATAATCTTTCTTTTTTATCGCCCATGTTAGAATGATAAATAAAATGAAAACTTCAAAATAGCCAAGTGCAATGAGCAATACACCAAAAAGCAAGAATGCGAAAAACACTACTCCATGCAACTGCTTATACAAATAAAAAATACTAAAGCAAAGCAACCAAAGACTAGGTAATAAATAGAAAATCCATATCTGCCGATCTTCCGAACTATCTAGAACCAGTCCCATAAAAGTATCAAAGAAAGAAGCTACCACAACTACCGCAAGCACACATAAATAGATACTACGCTCATATTGAACTATCGATTTAGCCTTTGGCAAGAACACCAAACTAAAAACAAAATAGCTGAGCAGGGTTAAATTTAAATAAGTCTGAGTGGAGTTTACTGACCATAATGAATGGTCCATTTGTAGTAAGTAAATAAATGCTATGCCATAAGTAGCGAGCATTTGAATTAAAATAAAGAACCAATGGGGTTTAAAAAAATAACTTATACAGAGAATAAAAATCTGTGCTATTAGCACCCATAACATCTGATCTGTTTCAGACTCTAGATGAAACAAAAAAGCAGTCTGACCACTTATGAATAAACAATAGGCAAATTGCCGAAAAAAGTAGTGTTGAGATTTTTTCAATAAAATAGAAGCTATACAAACAAAAATAACTCCAATAATTAAAGAAACAGCCTCCCAAAATACTAATGTAAAAGCCGCGAGTGCTAGGCCAGCAAGCCAAGCTCCAATAGCTAAAGGAATTATATAAAAGCGGCTTTGACGAAAAATTTTTATTAAAAAATAACTAATCAGCGCAAACCAGATAAAAATAATGCCTGCAATGAATAAAAAAATGAACTCATTTGAATCTTTAAATAAGTCATTGATCCTATCTACAAGCCATATTGTTGCAGTCACACCAAGAACAGCGGCCATCAAGCTGGCACATAATTGATCATCTTTTTTGAAGAAATAATAAAAACCGATTATTCCTGAAAAGAAAGCCGAGATCAGATAAGGAATATTTTCACCAGATAAATATTGGATCATTCCAATGATTGAAATGACTGCAAACCAAGCGATAAAGATGAAACGTAAAGCACGATACTTCTTGATACATACCCAAAATTCTATAAGGCTTAATAAATTTAAAGCAAACAGATATAAATAAGGAAACTTTTCTAACCAAAAGGTCTGCTTAAAAAATAAAAAAAGTGTAAGTTGGCTAGTAATACAAATTAAAGCAAAGATTCCAATATTGGGTCGATATAGCCAAGGTAATAACAGCAATGTCCAAATCAGGAAAAGTAAATAACTGTCTGCTCCAGTTTGATAGACCTGGCCGATTACAGCCAAACTTAAGCCTACCATCAAGCCGCAAATACCATGTAAAGTCTGCCTAACTCCTTCACTTAAGGTATCTTTTACGCTGATCCATGCTGTCACAAGTAATATAAGTGGTGGGATGGCTAGCTGAATGCTGTCTGGAAGCATTAACCAATTAGCAGCAATTAAATAAAGAATACTGACCGCCATAAATACATAACTAAAAATATGGAGATGCTGAATAAATAAAGTATTCCTAAGGGGATAATCATCTCTTATCTGCATGAAACACCTATTTTATTTATAATTTTCTATAAAAAACATAGCATTCCATTTTCATATCAACAAGTAAGCTCTTGTTAAAAAGCTTATTTCCATTTATGAAAATACTTATTCATAAAGAAACTTAGCATTCTACAAAAGCATCTAGTCAATTTTATCCAGCGCGCTATAATAAAACCCATCGCTTCAGGGCGGGGTGTAATTCCCCACCGGTGGTAAAGTTAATTTTTATTGATAGATTAACAAGCCCACGAGCTTAAATTTTATAATTTGAGCAGATTTGGTGAAACTCCAAAGCCGACGGTATAGTCCGGATGAAAGAAGACGACGAACTGGGATAAATCCGTTTTATTTCAGTGCCAGCCTGTTTTTACATCAGTCCTGAAATGTTCAACCGTATTTTTACGAGAGCGTTTCATTATGTCTAGCTTAATTCAACCAGAACTTTTTTTCTCAGCCCTCTCTCCTGCTGAACAACGCATTCAACAAGCATTAGAAGATATCCGTCAAGGCAAACCTGTCTTGGTTATGGATGACTTCGATCGTGAAAATGAAGCAGATTTAATTGTTGCAGCCGAAACTCTAACTGTTGAAACAATGGCACGTATGATTCGTGATGGCTCAGGTATTGTATGTTTATGCCTGACAGAAGAGTTAGCAGATCATTTAGAACTTCCACCAATGGTTTCTCAAAACTCAAGCCAGTTTCATACCGCTTTTACAGTGACTATTGAAGCAGCTCAAGGTGTTACGACTGGTGTTTCGGCTAAAGACCGCGTTACTACCATTCAAACTGCAATTAAAGATGGTGCTGTTCCAAGTGATCTTAACCGTCCGGGCCATGTTTTTCCTTTACGTGCACGTACTGGAGGAGTACTGACTCGCCGAGGTCATACTGAGGGAACAATTGATCTAGCAAGACTAGCAGGGCTTAAACCTGCTGGTGTGTTATGTGAATTAACTAACCCAGATGGCACGATGGCATCAGGTATTCAAGTTTTGGCATATGCCCAAACTCATCATTTAACCGTGATTACAATTGAAGAACTTGTTCAATACCGCCAACAACACGGTATTTAAATAAAAAAGGTTTGGCTTTAGATAAAAGCCAAACCTTCAAATTAAAATTTACTAATATTTAAGATACTTTCTTTTGTGTTGCCTGATCTTCGACGTATTTCAAAAGTTCAGAAAATTGCGTAATCATTGCTTTAGGTTGTACTTGCTTAAGTTCCTCTGGTGTTCCGTAACCATAAGTCACAACGACCGCCTCAATACCATTGTGGCGAGCACCTAAAACATCATATTGACGGTCACCTACCATTAAGCATTCTTCTGAGTTTAATTGCTCACGTTCAAGAATATAATGAATAAGTTCAGCTTTATTGGTACGTTCCCCGGTTAACTCACTACCATAAATATTTACAAAATATTGGCTTAAATCAAAATGATCTAAGATACGTTTCGCATAAATAGTTGGTTTAGCGGTTGCGACGAATAAACGATACCCATCTTCTTTCAATGCATTAAGTGTTTGCGCAACTGATGGATATACTTCATTTTCAAATAAACCTGTAACTGAAAAACGCTCACGATAAGCAAGTAAAGCTTGTTCAGCCAAAGCATCATCTTGAGTGGCTAATAGTTTTGCTAATGAGGCTTTTAAAGGAGGCCCAATTGTCCAGTCAATATTTAAATCGGCAGCCAATGGAAAGCCCAACTTATCCATTGCATAACGAATTGAAGTATGAATACCAACTTTTGGGTCTGTTAGTGTTCCATCCAAATCAATCAAAATATGTTTTATAGCCATTCAATCATTAACCCAGTAAAGTATTTAATTCAATTAGTCGAGAGTTTAATCAAACTCTCTTATACTAACGTAAATTTAAATTGAAAAGGAAATAACCGTGCGTCCAACCGTACTTTGTTTCTCGGGTTTAGACCCTTCAGGTGGTGCAGGTTTACAAGCTGATATTGAAGCGATTGGACAAAGTGGTGCTCATGCAGCCATTACATGTACAGCCCTCACCATACAAAACTCACAACAAGTATTTGGCTTCGAAGCAACCTCAAAAGAACTATTATTAGCTCAAGCAAATGCAGTTGTAGATGATTTGCCCATTAAATGCGTTAAGTCAGGCATGCTTGGCACCACAGATAACATTGCTGCTCTCGCTGAATTTCTTCGCGCCCATCCAGAATATCAATATGTACTCGATCCTGTTTTGGTGGCAAACAGCGGGGGTTCTTTAGGTGATCAAGCAACTCTTGTCAAAGCTTTCGTTGAGCTTATTCCCCTAGCCACTATTATTACTCCAAATACAGTCGAATTACGTGCTCTCACGGGCATCGATGACTTAGAACAAGCAACGCAAAAGCTATTTGAAATGGGCGCAAAAGCTGTTTTAGTCAAAGGTGGACACGAAGATACACCAGATTATATTAAAAATAGTTTATATATTAATGGTGAACTTGCAGCGAGTAGTAGTTGCCCCCGCTTAGACGGTGAGTATCACGGTTCAGGTTGTTCTTTAGCCAGTTTTATTGCTGGTCGTTTGGCTTTAGGTGATTCTTTAAAAATTGCGGTACAGCATGCCGAAACATGGTTATTTGGTGTTTTAAAGAACGCCGAGACTCCGGTAGCAAATGGGCAAAAAATACCAAAAAGATTCTAAAAAGAAAAAAAGGCGCTAAAAGCGCCTTTTTTATTCCCCTCAATTATTGAGGAATACGTAAAACCTGTCCTGGGAAGATTTCATCTGGATCTTTAAGCATTGGTTTGTTTGCTTCAAAGATTTTTGGATACTGATTTGCATCACCGTAAAATTCTTTCGCAATTTTTGAAAGGTTATCACCAGATTTTACTGTGTAGAATTTACTTTCTGGTTCAGGAGTTTCAACGGTCATTTGATCATCTACTTGTGCAACATGATCAATATTCCCAACAATAAGAATAATTTTCTCTTTATCCGCTTGGCTTTTTACCTGTCCTTTAATGATTGCGGTATCAGTTGCACCATTATACGTTACAGATAAGCCCTCTACCCCTAGGCCTAAGCTTTTAATTAATCCTAATAATTTATTTGCGATTTCTTGTGCAGAAGGTTCTGCTGGTGTTGCCGGAGCTGGTTGTGGTTCTGCTGGTGCGGTATTTTTCTTACCAATACCTTTTACAAAATCAAAAAGACCCATCTTTTAGTCCTCATATTATTGTTTATAGTAAAGTCATTAAACTGACCCTTATTGTTATACTTCAAAAAAGATAAGCCTCTGCTATCAATTGAGGTTGATCTTGTAAAAATATGTATCTCTTTTATTTTACTCAAATAAAAAAAGCCACCTTACGGTGGCCTTCTTTTTATTCAGCAATATGCGAATTAACCAAGTTTTTTAGTTACATAGTCAATTGCAGATTGAACTGTAGTGATTTCGTTTGAATCTTCATCAGGGATAGTGATGTCGAAGTCGTTTTCGAAAGACATTACAAGTTCAACTAAATCTAAAGAGTCAGCACCTAAGTCATCCATAAAAGATGCTTCGTTTTTAATCTCTTCAGCTTTAAGACCAAGTTGTTCTGCAACTGCTTGCTTAACGCGTAGTTCGATATCGCTCACAGGAATTCTCCTCATTGCTCGTGGCGTTTGATTTGCCACTAGTTTAATTGAATATAAAAATTTTTAAAAGTTATACATTAGCCCTAGGCCATGTATAAACCACCATTTACATGTAATACCGTACCGGTAATGTAACCTGCTTTATCACTTGCAAGGAAACTCACCACATTTGCGATATCTTGTGGCTCACCTAAGCGATTTAAAGCCACTTGATCACTCATTTTTTTGCGAATTTCTTCACTAAGTGCATCTGTCATTTCTGTTGCAATGAAGCCTGGTGCCACACTGTTCACAGTGATTTGGCGGCTACCCATCTCTTTTGCAAGACTACGGCTAAACGCTTCAATACCTGCTTTTGCAGCAGAGTAGTTCGCCTGACCTGGGTTTGCAAAATGCGCAACAACAGAACTAATATTAATAATGCGGCCAAAGCGCGCTTTTGTCATACCTTTAAGCACACGTTTAGATAAACGATATACAGCTTTAAGGTGAATGTTGAGAATGTCATCCCAATCATCTTCTGACATACGTAGCAATAAATTGTCTTTCGTGATACCCGCATTATTAACCAAAATAAGCACAGGGCCATAGTTCTGTTCAATATGAGAAACGACTGCTTCAATCTCATCGAGATTACGCACATCGAGAGCTAAACCTGCACCTTGCTCACCAAAGCTTTCACTTAACTTTTGTGCACCAGATTCAGATGTCGCAGTACCTACAACAAAATAACCGTCTTGAATAAGTTGCTGGGCAATTGCAGCGCCAATGCCCCGACTCGCGCCCGTTACTAATGCAACTTTGCGTTCTTGTGTCATGCAATTTTTCCTTCTGCCACTAAAACAGCATTTAGGGCATCTTCCATTTTACTCTTGCTATCAATAGCAAAAGCTTTTTCTATATTTGGTAAACGC
This sequence comes from Acinetobacter sp. V91_7, assembly GCF_031799075.1. Lineage (NCBI taxonomy): Bacteria > Pseudomonadati > Pseudomonadota > Gammaproteobacteria > Moraxellales > Moraxellaceae > Acinetobacter > Acinetobacter sp. V91_7. The sequence continues at coordinate 139,447 of NZ_JAVQNT010000041.1, read as the reverse complement.
TTCGCGAGATTACTCAATACTGTACCAGGCCCACACTCAACAACGTAGTGAATACCTTGGTCTTGTAAAAACTGCATCGTGTCTGTCCATTGTACAGATTGGTACAATTGAGCAGTTAACGCCTGACGCAATTGAGCAACATCGGTAGCTATTCCCGCGTTGACATTTTGTATTACAGGAATGGTAGGCAGCTCAATGGCAGTTTGTTCCAAAGCTTCTGCAAATTTTTCAGCAGCAGGTTTCATCAATGAACAATGCGAAGGAACCGACACAGGTAAAGCAATTGCTTTAGCAGACTGCTCTTTTGCCAAAGCCATCACTTGTTGTACAGATGCTGTACTTCCAGCAATCACGACTTGGCCTTGTGAATTATAGTTTGCAGCTTCTACTGAACCTTGACCTTCTGCATTCACGATTTGGCAAAGTTCAACCACTTTTTCATCAGCCAAACCAAGGATTGCAGCCATAGCCCCTTCCCCTTGAGGAACAGCACTTTGCATGAGTTTCCCACGCAAATTCACTAGTTTCACTGCATCTGCCAAGCTCATAGATTCTGCAGCAACCAAAGCACTGTATTCACCTAGAGAATGTCCTGCAAGATACTTAGGTGCCAGACCGCCTAAATCAAGCCATACACGCCATAGAGCGATACTGGCAGTTAATAACACAGGTTGGGTATTTTCTGTTTGGTTGAGGCCTTCACCACTTTGCGCAATATGCCACAGATCGAATCCAAGCGCATCTGAAGCTTCAGCAAAGGTTTGCCCAACCCCACTAAACTGTTCTGCTAGTTCAGCAAGCATACCGACTTTTTGTGAACCTTGACCTGGAAACACAAACGCAGTTTTTGTGGCTAAAGCTACTTGTTCAAGACGTTTAGCAGACATAAGAAATCCTTTTTTGGGTTTTCACTCATTTCTGGAGCGGAAATTTAACATGTTATTTATATTTTTATAATTGCGAAAAACAACAAAAAAAGGGAGCTTTCGCTCCCATTTTTTCTATACTTAAGCATCACGCTTAATGCATATCATACAATTATTCAGCATCAGCTGCTTTAGCGAATAATTGACGACCACGGTAGAAACCGTCTTTAGTAACGTGGTGACGACGATGAGTCTCACCAGTTGCTTGGTCTACTGTTAATGCATTCTCGGTTAAAGCGTCATGTGAACGGCGCATGTCACGGCGAGAGCGACTTTTACGGTTTTGCTGAACGGCCATGATGGCTCCTTACAAAGATCGAAAAAATGGATCAGAACAAATTCAGTTGTCTTATCTCACAATTATATCACAAATTATGAGTTAAGTTTACCCTTCAAACCTGCCAAAACATCAAACGGATTATCCCGTTTTTCTTCAACAACATTTTGAATGGTAGGTTGATGTTTATTTTCACAAGCATCATGCTTGGGAGATAAAGGCACCAACAATAACAGTTCATCTTCTAGTAGTGCGAGCAAGTTAATCGAGGCTGGCGTATCATAATCACCTTTCGTCGTAAACTCACTTTCACCTAAAACGATGAAATCAGCATCCTCATCCAAGCGCTCTATCAGTGACTCATCATCCATTAATGCAATATGAAAGTCTAAGACAAGAGGCATTTCAACAGGTTCCAAACAACGTTGGCACTCCATTGGAACTTTCGTGTCCATATGACCATCCATCCACACAATGCGATGATATGCATCCATTGATAGCTTACAGTCTATGTTGATCAATTGGTTATCAATTGATCCAACAGCTTCACGAGCGATACGAGCAAAGCGAGACAGGGGCAGTTTACCTGACCATGTAAAGCCTTGTTCAGCCCATTTAAACGGCTCAATCTGTGCCGGAAAGGTATTTGCTGACATAATTAAGGCGGCAATTCTACAAATTCATCGGTACTCTGTCAAAGATTAAGATACAATTTTGCACTTCTTTAGACAGAACTCGGGGTAAATTAAGCAATGCACCTGTTGCAGCCGCAACCTGAAGTTAACTCTTCATTACTCGTTTGCACCCATTCAACTGACCAGACAACACTTGTACCTGACACGGTGCAACTCTCACCATGGTCAAGCTCAAAATCAGAGTCTGAGCAAGTCGATTGGCTTATTTTACACTTTAATCACTGGTTTTCCCACCATAATGTGACATTAGTTCGTGGAGATTTTGAACCAGAATATTTCCCGGCAACAAATCAGGGTCCAGCTAAAATCCAATTCGCCCATGGTTTTTTTAATAGCGCCCTTCACGAAATCAGTCATTGGTCGATTGCTGGTGAAAAACGCCGCCTATTACCTGATTTAGGATATTGGTATGCACCTGATGGTCGGACTCAAGAGCAACAAAGTTTATTTGAACAAGTAGAAATTAAACCGCAGGCAATTGAATGGTTGTTCTCTCAGTCGTTTGGTAGAAAGTTTAGAGTTTCGCTTGACAACCTGACAGGTGATGGCGGAGATGGCAAAATATTTAAAGATAATGTTTATGCTCAAGTACAACGTTACTTTTCAAGTGAGGCTAAGTTGCCACGTGATGCAGCAGCATTTATTGGTTTTATTTGCCAATGTACACGTTCGGGTACACCATTACAATTAAATGAATTCAAACGTGAACTCCTTGATTAATTGACAAAAAAACTACGTTCACTACTTGTCTAGTTCATTTAAAAAGCCTAATAATTATTTTTAACACTGGCGTGATGGAGTCTCCAAAATATGATGCATTTACATGTACATCCTGAAAATCCACAGCAACGCCTCATTAGCCAAGCGGTTGAACGCATTCGTGCCGGAGATGTTGTGGTTTACCCTACCGATGCTGCCTACGCAATTGGCTGTCAAATCGGTAATAAAAATGCTATGGAACGTATTGCGCAGATTCGCGGTTTAGGGCCGAAGCACCAATATGCCATTATGTGCTGTGATTTATCTGATATTGCAACTTATGCAAAAGTTGATAATGCAACTTATCGTTTATTGAAAGCAAATACCCCAGCCATTACGACTTTCATTTTACCTGCAACCAGTGAAGTTCCTCGTAGGTTAATGCACCCTAAAAAGAAAACCATCGGCTTACGTATTCCAAGTAACCCAATTTGTCAGGCTCTATTAAAAGAACTTGGTGAACCGCTACTCACCAGTACATTAATTTTACCAGGACAAGAAGATCCCCTAGACGATCCATACGATATTGAAAATCAATTAGATAAACGAATTGATGTATTTATTGATGGTGGTTTTGGTACTTTAACAAGCACAAGTATTGTTGATTTATCGGGTGAACATCCTGAAATTATTCGCCGTGGTATTGGCGATGTAAGTGCTTTTGAATAAGCACTTACATTTTTTACCAATAGTTTTAAAAAAAGTATTATCACTCAAAAAAATACTCTTTATTTATTTTGGATTTTTTTTACACTTTAGTCGTTAAGTAATTTATTAAAAGGCACAATTCATTTAGAATGATTTCCACTATCTGCTGTTCTTCTATTTACAGCTCTCTTTGACTTGAATAACAAGTCTCATGCTTTTGAAAATTCGCGTGGCTTATAATCGTAATGAATCAATCACTTCATCAATCCATGGAAGACGCTCCACACATCCGTGTTTTAGATGAGTGGCATGACAAAATTCCTGAAGATCTCTATATACCTCCTGCTGCATTTGAGATTTTGCTCGAACAGTTTGAAGGTCCACTAGATTTTTTAATTTATCTGATTCAAAAAAACGGTTTTGATTTAATTCAAGTCGATATTGCTCCCATAGCAACTCAATATTTAACCTATATGGATAGTATGAAGTCGTTAAATATTGAGCTAACCGCTGATTATATGGTGATGGCAGCTTTATTGGCTGACCTGAAATCTCGTCTACTTTTGCCAAAACCTACGATTATAAGTATTGAAAAAGATCCTAAACAGGAACTTATTGATCGACTTGAAACCTATCTACGCATTAAGCAAGCGGCTGAGCGTTTAGGTCAAATGCCAATTCTTGAGCGTGATACATTCAGTGCAAATGTAAGCTTAGGTCATATTGCTCCTGTTTATGAAGGCTATGATATTTCAGCATTACATGATGCGTTGTTCTGTGTATTTAATCGCCCAGAACCCGTTATTCATGTCGTGGCTCAAGAGCCTGTATTACTAGAAGAACGCATTGCATATATTGAAGAGAAATTAGAGTCTGGTGACGTGTTAAGTTTTAAAGAATTACTCAATCCTGTGCAAGGTCGCATGGGAATGGTTGTGACTTTTATGGCTGTTTTAGAGTTAACCCGACAACAGCGAGTTAAAATTATTGCATCTGGTATTGAAGCTCCCCTAGCAATTCAAGGATCTTCAATATGAGCTTTGAACAAAATAATAGTGATTTGTCATTAGCTGACATTCATCACGAAGTCTTATTACAACTTGAAGCAATTATTTTTGCCAGTGAAGCACCTGTTTCAATTGCCCGTTTAAAAGAAGCATTTAATAATCAGTATAATAAACAACAGCTTCGTCAACTTTTACAACAGCTCGCGCTATTACAACATGGTCGATCTATTGAGTTGATTGAAACAGCGCAAGGGTTTCGCTTTCAGGTAAGATCTAAATATCGTAGTATTATTGCGCAAATATGGCCAGAGCGACCAACAAAACTGTCGCCTTCATTACTAGAAACACTGGCTGTCATTGCTTATCATCAACCGGTTACCCGTGCTGATATTGAACAAATTCGTGGTGTGTCTAATAATAGTCAGATTCTTAGAACACTATTTGACTGGAACTGGATTAAAGAAGCCGGTTTTAGAGATTTACCCGGAAGACCTGCGTTGCTAATTACAACGCCTCAGTTTCTGAATGCTTTTGGTCTAGCTTCGCTAGGCCAATTGCCTCCCCTACAGAACGCCAAGGAAGCCTTTATGGCTCTCGATGCAAATGCACCGAAATCATAAAGAGGTGGACTGTTGATCATTATGTCTAAGGTTGTGCTGTCATGAGTGAAAAATTGCAAAAAGTATTAGCGCGGATCGGATTAGGTTCCCGCCGATATATGGAAGAGGTTATTGCCGCAGGACGCGTGAGTGTGAACGGCCGTGTTGCCCAAGTGGGTGAGCGCATTGAACCAGGCGATGAATTACGCATTGATGGCCGTAAAGTTCAGTTTCAAATTGAAGACGAAATTCGTCGTCGTGTATTGATTTACTATAAGCCAGAGGGCGAAATCTGTTCACGTAATGATCCTGAAAAACGCCCAACCGTATTTGATCATTTACCACAAATTGCAAATGACCGCTGGGTAATGGTAGGTCGTCTAGATATTAACAGTACTGGTTTATTGTTGTTTACAAATGATGGTGAGCTTGCTAACCGCTTAATGCACCCATCAAATGAAATTGAACGTGAATATGCTGTTCGAGTTATGGGTGAAGTAACGCCTAAAATACGCCAAAAAATGGTAACTGGTGTAGAGCTTGAAGATGGTCCAGCTAAATTTGAGTCTTTCTCGGAAATTGGTGGTGAAGGTATTAACCGCTGGTACCAAGTAGTGGTGAAAGAAGGTCGTAACCGTGAGGTTCGTCGTATTTTTGAATCACAAGAACTTAAAGTAAGCCGCTTATTGCGTACGCGCTACGGTACAGTTATTTTACCACGCGAATTACGTACAGGCCGCTGGATGGAACTCGATAAAACTGACATCGACAATCTAGCGAAATCAGTTGAATTAAAACCACGTCAAGGTACAGGTTTATTTGGTATGGCAAAACGTCGTACTGACCGTATGACTGAAAAACCAATGGCAGCTCGTCGTGGCGGTTTCTTGCGTCAACAACGTCGCGATGATGAAAAAGAAGCTCCTGTGAATACTGGTAACCAACGCAAATCGACTGGTTTTAACCGTGGTTCTAAGAAATTCTAAAATATTAAATAATGTATAAAAAAACCGCTCTTATAAGAGCGGTTTTTTTATAGCCTATTTTAAATTAATTCATTTTTGCCAACTCAATCCACTCAGCTTCAGGAAAATGAATTGCTAAATAGTCTTTCAAGTAATTTGACGTATCTTGAGAAATTAATGGATCTTTTGATTCATCTTTTAAGTTATATACTAAAGCGTGCAATTTCAGACCACGAGACTTAAGTGCTTCAAGACTAAGTAAAGTATGGTTAATGCTTCCTAAACGACCCGATGTTACTAAAATAACGGGGAACTGGTGCTGAGCAATATAATCAATGGTGAGTAAACTTGTAGTTAATGGCACCATTAATCCACCAGCACCTTCGAGTAAAACAATCTCAAAACGCTCAGCTAATTTTTGTGTTGCATTTTCAATTTTTTGAAAGTCAATTTCTCGGTTATCTAGGCGTGTTGCCAGATGAGGCGAAGCAGGATAACTAAAAATTTCCGGCATGGTGAGCTTTTCATGATCTTCTTGAAACCAACCCTGCCCCATAATTTCACGATGCTTTTCAATATCTTCAGAAATATCAGCATTACCCGTCTGAATGAGTTTTTGGGTAATCACTTTTTTACCCTGCTCAGTCCATAATTTTGCTAAAAAGCCTGTAGCGTAGGTCTTACCAATTTCGGTATCAATCCCACTCACAAAATAGATCTGACCACTCATTTACTTCATTCTCCGGGCAATACAATAGATCGGATGATATGTTAAGGAATATCCCTCAGTATGCTTAAACCGATCATAATCTTGATAAAACTGTTGTAAAGTTTGCTTAGTCCAACGATGCTGAGCAGTTGCAGTCACACCTGTTGCTTTTAAATGCTGCAATACAGCTTTAGGTGTATCGAAATAGAGCTGGGCTTCTGACTCAGACAAATGCAGAACTTCAAAACCCGCCAAAGTTAAGGCATTGTTCCAATTTTCAATAGACCAATAACTTAAACCTTGCCCTGTTAATTCTTTAATCTCGATTAAGTTTCTTGGCCCAAAAGTTGAAAAACATAACCAGCCTTTTTCATTTAAAGCAGTATGACAATGTTGAAGTACACGAGGTAAATCTTGCATCCACTGCAAAGCCGAACCAGAAACGATCATGTCGAGCTGCTGCGGAAAATCTAAAGCTTCAATATCACCAATCAACCATTTCAAATTTTCTTGATGGTTAAAGTGCTGTTGCACATCTGCATACAAGTCATTCAAAATTAACTCTTCAATCTGAAAAGATGCAGCAATAAGACGAGTTAAATTGCCAGAACCACAACCAATTTCAAAGATACGTGACATCGTTGTAGGGCAAAACTGCTGGAGTAAAACCGTTAAATTTTGGCAAATTTGTTTTTGAACAGTTGCATGCTCTGAATAGCTTTGCCCCGCTTTGGCAAAACGCTGGGCAACCAAGTTTTTATTCAGACTCACAGAAAACTCACCAATTCTTCAAGCTCATGTTGCTGTACCATTGACGTTAAAGAAATACGCAAACGCGAACTATTTTTAGGTACTGTTGGTGGACGCACAGGCATGGCATAAAAACCACTTTGCTGAACCTGCTTTGCCTTATCGATAGCAGCCTGACTTTCTCCCACAATGACTGGAATAATATGGCTGGTCGATGGACTTACATAACCCTTTTGCACAACAGCTTGTTGAAGATATTGGCTAATATTTTTTAAATGTTCACGCTGAGATTGAGCAGCTAATACTTTTTGAAAAATAAAGTCTGCCCAAGCCATCACAATCGGCGGTTGAGCCGTACTGAAAATAAGCGGACGCATTTTATTAATTAAATAGTCTTTAATAATTGGGTGACAAATAATGTATCCCCCCACTGCTGCTAGTGCTTTACCTAATGTCCCCACTAAAAAATCGATATCTTGAATGACATTGTATTGTTCAGCACACCCTAAACCTTGTTCGCCACGCACACCAATTGAATGTGCTTCATCAACATAGAGCATAGTTTTGGCAAAGCGTTTTTTTAGCTGCACTAAAGCGGCTAAATCAGTTTCATCACCATCCATACTAAAAATACTTTCAGTCACCACAATGATCCGCTCAATCTTGTCATCATCATGATATTTTTGCAAAAGTTGCTCTAGGTGCTGCAAATCATTATGGCGATAACGCACATACTGCGCACCCGATAAACGTATACCGTCGATCATGCTCGCATGAACCAGCTTATCAGCCAAAATTAAAGTTTTCCCATCAGCAACAGCTGGCAAAATACCAATATTCATATGGTAGCCACTATTAAATAATAGTGCTGCCCGACCACCGAATGCTTGGCTTAGGCTATTTTCTAATTTTTCATACTCTTCAAAATTACCCGTTAATAAACGTGATGACGAAGAACTAAAATAGCTACGTTCGACTGGAAAATTTTCTAAAAACTCTTCACGAAGTTTTACATCTGCAGCTAGGCCAAGATAATCGTTTGAAGCTAGGTTCAGCATCGTTTTATTTTGAATCGTAATAAAACGCTCATGCTGTACATTTTGAGTGAACTGTCTGAAATTGCCGTGTTGTTTTAGTTCATCTAATTGGATAGCAAAATGATCAAGCAACGACATTTCAATGCACTCCCTGCATGGTTTTAACAACCTCAACCAACTGCTCAAGCAAATAGCTTAATTCCTGACTGGTAATCACATAAGGTGGCATTACATACACCAATTTACCAAACGGACGAATCCAAATTCCACGATCAACAAACTGCTGCTGTAACGTTTTCATATCAACATTCACAGTGAGTTCAACTACCCCTATTGCCCCCAATACTCTCACATCAGCAACATAGTCAAGCTGATTGAGTGGTGTTAAGTATTGAGTAAGTTGTTGTTCAATTCGCTCAATATTGGCTTGCCAATCTTGCTCAATTAATAATTGCGTACTTTTTAAGGCAACAGCACAAGCAAGCGGGTTCGCCATAAAGGTTGGACCATGCATAAATACGCCAGCCTCACTGCGACTGATGGTCTCGGCAACATGCTTCGTCGTTAAGGTAGCGGACAATGTCATATAACCACCTGTTAGCCCTTTACCTATGCACATAATATCTGGCTCGACTTGTGCATGTTCCCACGCAAAGAGCTTACCAGTACGCCCAAAGCCAGTGGCAATTTCGTCAAAAATTAATAACAGATTATATTGTTCACAAAGTGCTTTGGCTTGACGTAGATATTCAGGATGATAAAAACGCATGCCGCCTGCACCCTGTACAATCGGCTCGATAATTAAGGCTGCAAGATGCTCATGATTTTGCTTAATCGCTTGTTCTAATTCTGCAATATCTTGTGGATTCCATTCTTCATGAAATTTGGTTTGCGGTGCTGCAACAAAAAGACGATTTGGTAAGCTTGTACCAAAAATTTGATGCATGCCTGTAACTGGATCACACACCGACATCGCATTCCATGTATCCCCATGGTAGCCAGAACGCGTTGTAATAAAATTTGTTTTTTGCGGTTTATCTTGAGCAGTCCAAAACTGCACTGCCATTTTCAAAGCAACTTCAACGGCAACAGAACCGGAATCTGCATAGAAAATTTTATCGAGACTTGGCGGGGTAATTTTTAAAAGAATTTTCCCAAGCTCAATAGCAGGATCATGAGTTAACCCGCCAAACATGATGTGAGACATGTTTTGTAATTGATCGGTCACTGCCTGATTGAGTTCAGGGTGGTTATAGCCGTGAATCGCACACCACCAAGATGACATACCATCAATTAAAGTCCTACCATCATCTAACTCAATAGTCGCGCCATAAGCACGTTTAACTTTAAATGTTGGTAAAGGTTGGGTCATTGAAGTATAAGGATGCCAAATATGTTCCAAATCAAAATTATCGGTCATCCTATTTACCCTTTTACAGCGTTCAAATCTTTCATTAAACACATGTTAAACCTGTTAAGAATGAAAGAAAATTGCGATATCAATCAAAGCTGATTAACTTTGCTGATGAATTGTTAAAAATTGGCAGATTTCTTCAATTGTTCGTTCTACTTGTAGATATGGAAAAGCATGAGTAGCTTCATTTAATACTTTGTATTTCATCTTTTCTGTCGCGATATGTGCAAAATTTTCTTCAATTTTGCAAGGAATGACACCATCTTGCTCTGCAAATAAATGAAGCTGTGGACCTGAGTAATTTTTTAAGTTATCTACCAAGTTTAGATGCTCTAACATTTCTAACCCTTGTAATAACAACTCATAAGAGGGTGGATTTGCTATATTTTGCATGTTTAGCCAATCTTTTTTAGCTTGTGCTGATCCTTGAGTAATTAAATAATAAAAGCGCTTTAAAATGGCTTGTTGGTTTTGCAAAAAAGAAGTTTTAAATTGACTGAACACATCAGCAGCCATTGCAGTCTGCCAAGTGCTATTGGCAACAAAACATGGATTAGAAGCAAGCGTAATTAAAGTTTTAGTTAGACCAGTGCTTTTATAAAAAGAATCAACTAAATAAGCTGCTAACTGTCCGCCTAAAGACCACCCAATTACAGTATCGACATCATTCAATAAATTAAGCTGTTTTTGGAAACTGCTAGTTAAAACATCAAATATATTAATAAGTTGTACATCAAAACCCTTCTGCTGCAAATGCAATTTTAATGATTCCAAAGGTTCAATTCCTACTCCCCACCCTGTAATCAATAAAATTTTATTTTGTAACTTCATATTCTTACCCAAAGCTTATTTGATGAAAATTATATATTAATATTTCAAAAAATATCTTTTAAAATCAGCCATAAAATTTAAAAATATTGATTTTAGATCACACATTAAAACCCATTAATATTCTGAAATATATTGATAAATAAAACGCGCATTATTAATAGGAAACATACAAAAATTTAATTATCTAAACATTGAAGCCCATCAAAAAACAACATACTCCACACTTCGCCTATAAATCCATTATGCAATGTAATTAATGTTAATACTTATGTTTTTTTATTAAAAGAAATGACTCATCAATTCATTTTAATGTTAGAAGATTAATTATTGATCAAGAAAATATTGGGAAGGCTAATATGAACAGTCAAAGTACAATATCTAATGGGAGAGAGGAAAACACATATTTTGTTACATCCAATGATATTATAAATACTTTACCCTTAGATAAAAATTACTGCTTATTTTTAGATATTGATGGAACATTAGCACCTTTTCAAATTAATCCTGAGCAAAGTTTTATTCCAAAAACCACATTAGAAATTATAAAAGATATTATTGAATTAAATATTCCCGTTATTGCTGTAACAGGTCGTGATATAGATACAGCAGGCAAGCTGCTACACCCTATTGAAGTTCCTATCGCAGGCTTGCATGGTTTAGATATTTATTTTGGTTCAGATAATTATATTCGACCAGATTTAAGCAGTATTAATTTTAAAAAATTAAAACAAGATATTATAAAATCTTGTGAGAAATATCCTGAACTATTAATTGAAGATAAAGGATATTCTATTGCTTTACATTATCGCAAAAATCCTAACTTAGAAAATCATGCATTTAATATAATGCAACAGATTAAATCCTTTTACCCCCAATTAAAAATAAATAAGGGAAAATTTGTTGTTGAATTAATCCCTCACCATGCTGATAAAGGTAAAGCAATTCAAACTATATTAAATCATCTTAATTTAACCTCAGTGCTACCTATTTTTATAGGAGATGATTTAACAGATGAATCTGGTTTTATTTGTATTAATCAGCAATCCGGCCTCACTATTAAAGTAGGCTCTGGTGAAACACATGCCAAATATAGATTAAAAGATATCGATGACGTCGCTAATTTCCTTTTTTTATTTCAAAACAGAATAAAAAACTTATATGTCAAAAATAGCCGAAATCAGAATGGAGAAAAAATATGTCTAAATTAATCGTATTATCGAACCGAATAAGTATGCCATCTGGTAAGGCTTCAGCAGGTGGCCTTGCTGTAGCTGTACAAGATGCATTGAATGATAGCAATGGTATTTGGTTAGGCTGGAATGGTCAGCAAATTACCGATAGCGAAGCGCCAGAATTTGAGCAGGCCTATTCTCAGGGAATTGACTACATCACCTGCCCTCTCACCCATCAACAATACGCGCAATATTACTGTGGTTTTGCAAATAAGGTTCTGTGGCCAGCGATGCATGACCGAGAGGATCTTATTGAATATGATTCGCAAGAATATAATACCTATCAAAAGGTCAATCGATTATTCGCTGAAAAGTTAAAACAGCTGGCTCAGCCTGAAGATATAATCTGGATACATGATTATCATTTTTTTAGTGTAGCCCGTTACTGCCGTGAATTAGGCATGCAAAATAAAATTGGTTTCTTTCTACATATCCCTTTTGCTAGCCTGAACATCTGGCTCAAAATTCCCGTGGCCCGAGAGTTAATTCAAGACTTGAGCCAGTATGATGTAATTGGTTTACAAACCCAGATTGATCAAAATGCATGTATGCAAACATGTTTAAGTTTACTTGAAGCTCAAAAAATTCACCGCGACAGTATTAGCTACAAAAAACGTCAAATACTAATTAAATCGTACCCGATTGGCGTTCAGCCGGAGCTTATTCAAAAACAAGCACAACAAGATTTGCCAAGCCCTTGTGTGTTTAATTTTGAAGAAATACCTCGTCAAAAAACAATCATTGGGGTTGACCGAATTGATTATTCAAAAGGTTTACTTGAGCGTTTTAATGCATTTGCAACCTTCTTAGAAACTAATCCTGAATATCATGGCTTAGTCCGACATCTGCAAGTTGCAACACCGTCACGTACTGATATTGCAGTTTATCAACGTTTATACGAACGTTTTAAGACCAAGTTGGAATTGATCAATGAAGAGTTTGCACATGAAGACTGGAGACCTGTAGATTGTTGCTATGATCCAGTTCAACACCATAATCTCATGCATATTTATCGTCACTCCGATATTTGCTGGATTAGTTCACTACGCGATGGTATGAACCTAGTCGCTAAAGAATATATTGCAGCTCAAGATCCAGAGAATCCTGGCGTACTAATTTTATCTAAATATGCGGGTGCTGCTGAGCAGATGTCTCAAGCCTTGATTGTTGATCCGCAAGATAGAGCGGCAATGATGGATGCTTTAAAAATGGCTTTAGAAATGTCTAAAGCTGAGCGTATTAATCGTTATCAACAATTGATAGAGGGTTTATCAGCATCTGATCTTACTCATTGGAGAAACGATTTCTTAGATGATTTAGAAAAAACACCAACTTTACTGATGAAACCTCAGCGCTTATTACAAGACAATTATCAATCTATCTATCAGGTTTTATAAATCTAAATAAAAGAACATCGAGAAATTAAATTCTCGATGTTCTTTAGATTATTTCTATTATTTATAAATTAATTCGCCTTTGCGAGCGTAAAGCGGTTAAGTAAAGCAATAATAAATAGCAATACTGCTACACCTATTAAAACTGTACTTAAACCAGTCCATTCACCAATTAAACCAATTAAAGCTGGCCCACTTAAGGAACCGGTATAGGCAATCGTTGATACTAAAGAAAGTGCTGCTGCTTTAGGCATATCGTTTTGTCGCCCTACGCGAGAAAACATCACTGGCACAATATTGGAACAGCCTAATCCTAAAAGTGCATAGCCTAATACAACCACTTGCCATACGGGTGCAGTCACAATAACAACCATACCAATGGCTGCACCAATGGCACTATAAGTTACAACATTTTTTTCACCCCATTGCTTTAGCAAGATATGGCCCGTAAAACGTCCAGTCGTCATGCTCAGAGCAAAAAAAGTATAAGCAAGACCAGCAAAGGCTGGGTTAAGTTCATACTTACTTGTTAAATAAATACCACCCCAATCCATTGCTGCACCTTCTGATAAAAAGGCAATAAAACACATCATACCAATAAGCAGAATAATGCCGTTAGGCCGATAGAGTTTTTTAGGCGTATCGGCTTCTTGATGTGGCTTTTCATCCTGTTCAAAAGACGTTAAACAAGGAGGAATAGCAACTGCACCAATAACGAGCAAAATCATTACAACAGACAAAGTACTCATTAATGGAGAAAGACCTACTGCCAATAATGCAGTCACCAGCATAGCCCCAGTTAAGCCGCCAAGGCTGCACATTCCATGGAAGCTAGACATCAGAGCTCGCAGGCTATGTTTTTCAACAACCACTGCCTGTAAATTTATAGCTACCCCAAGACAGCCTGCTGCCGACCCAAACACAAATAATGCTACAGCCATCATCACAATGCTGTTCCACATCGTTAGGCTAGGTAATAACACCATTAACAGCATCAATGCCAACGCAATTAATGGCCGACATCCCCAACGCTTGACTAAAGCGCCAGTCGCAGGCATTGCAATCATTGAGCCAATACCCATACACAAGAGCAGCAAACCAAAATCGGCATGATTGAGGTTTAAACGCTGCTGGGCAAAAGGAATCAGTGGTGCCCAAGCTGCGGTCGCAAAACCTAAGCTAAAAAAGCTTAGTCGCGTTGCAAGACGCTGCGTGCTTAAGAGAGTAGCTGTATCTAAAACAGCAGGTTTGGTAAATAACATATTTCGCGAACTCACCATAAAATCATTGGCGATCCATACCAACCGATTTTCCATAGAAAAACCCTTGCCTCATGAAGTTTCTAGGCAAGGGTTTTGTTGGCGAAATTATATACAATTTCATAAAAAAAACAGGGGGTGTGATACAATTTTTCTGACTTTTTTGTAACTACCAAAGCCTTATATACTAAGGCTTTGAATATATTAAATTTGAGAAAAATACTTTTTTATTTCTATTTTATTAAAGCTAAAAATCAGGCGATAAAAAACCCAGCATCAGCTGGGTTTTTTATTAAATTTGAGATTGAATATAGTTTTGTAAGCCAATCAACTCAATTAAACGTAATTGCTTTTCTAACCAGTAGGTATGGTCTTCTTCAGTATCAGATAATTGTTGACGTAACATATCACGGCTAATGTAATCGCCTTTCTCTTCACAGATTTTGATACCTGTCGCTAATTTTTCACGAACATGATATTCAAGTGCTAAATCTGCTTTTAAACAAGAAACAACGTCTGTACCGACATTAATATCTTCACGGTGCATGTTTGGTTTAGCACCTAAAAACAATACACGGCGAATGATCGCATCAGCATGAGAAGCTTCTTCTTGCATCTCATGATCAATACGTTCATAAATTTTATTTAAACCCCAATCTTCATACATACGAGAATGGATTAAATATTGATCACGGGCAGCCAATTCTCCGCCAATGAGCATATTTAAATAGTCTATGACTTCTGGATTGCCACGCATAATAAATCTCCTATCGTATGAGAACTATTATGGGCAATCTTAAAAATGATTGCAAAGTAAAAAATAGTTAAGTTTATGATTTTTATCAAATTAAAATGAGAAACATACGCATTTGCAGTTTAAGTTAATTAAATTTTCTCTGCAAAAAGAAACGCTTGTCCGATTTATACATCCAGACAAGCGTTAAAATATGACATAAACCATCAATTTATTATTTTGTAACTAAAATCAATGGTTCTTATTTCGGTAGGTTTATTCGCTTAAGGTCTGCCCATAGCTCGCCATAAGAGATAAGAAATCAGTCTCATTCATAACGACAATACCAAGTTTTGCTGCTTTTTCTAATTTTGAACCTGCTTTTTCACCAGCAACAACACATTTGGTTTTACTTGACACACTACCGCTCACGCGCGCGCCTAATGCTTGTAGCATCTGGGTCGCTTGATCACGGGTCATTTGCTCTAATGTGCCTGTTAAAACCCAACTCTCGCCATTTAATGGCTGGCGTGTTGGTGCAGTCGGCGCATCCCAATGAATTCCTGCTGCAATTAAGCGATCAAGCACTTCAATGTTATGAGGCGCCAAGAAAAAGTCAGCAATCCATTCTGCGGTAATATCGCCGACATCTGGTGTTTTCTTTAAAGCTTCAACATCAGCAGTTTTTAGGGCTTCTAAAGTTTGGAATGTATTCGCTAGCATTCTGGCAGTAGTTTCACCTACCCCACGAATTCCTAAAGCATAAATAAAACGAGCAAGAGTTGTCTTTTTACTGGCTTCGATGGCATCAATCAGATTTTGTACTGACTTTTCTCCCATTTTTTCAATGCCAAGTAAAGTTTCTCGGTGCTCATGTAAATGATAGATATCGGCAACATCTTTAAGCAAATCGAGATGTAATAAAGACTCTACCCAACGATCGCCCAAACCTTCAATATCGAGAGCCTTACGTGACACGAAATGACGAATGGCTTCAATTCGCTGAGCAGCACAATAAAGACCACCAGAACAACGCGCTAAGGCTTCCCCTTCAGGCATCACAACAGGTGAAGCACAAACAGGACAGCTTTCAGGTAAATGTACAATTTCAGCTTCAGCCGAACGGAATTCTGGCCAGACTTTTTCGACTTTAGGAATAACATCGCCGGTACGGTAAACACTAACCGTATCGCCAACACGTACATCAAGACGATGGATTTCACCAATGTTGTGTAAAGTTACATTGGAAACCGTAACCCCCCCCACAAATACAGGGTTTAAGCGTGCTACAGGGGTTAAAGTACCTGTACGACCTACTTGCCAATCAATCTGATCAACTGTAGTTAATGCAGCTTGTGCAGGGAATTTATAGGCCGTTGCCCAACGTGGCTCACGACTTAAAAAACCAAGTTGTTGCTGTTGTTTTAAGTCATCAACCTTTACGACCATTCCATCAATTTCAACTTGTAGATCTGGTCGTTCTTGCTGAATTTGCTCATAGCGTTGTTGTACTTCTTGAATTGAATTACATAGATATTGACGTTCAGCAATTTCAAATCCAAGTTTCGTTAGCCACTGTAGGCTATCATGCATCGTGGTTAAGCCATGATTTGGTTCGCACTGAGCAATACCATACGCATAAAACGCTAACGGTCTGCCAGCAGCAATATTCGGATCGAGCTGTCTTAAACTACCAGCTGCTGCATTACGAGGATTTGCGAATGTTTTATCGCCTTTTGCTTCCTGATCGGCATTGAGTTTTTCAAAGCCAGACTTTGGCATGAGCACTTCACCGCGTACTTCAAGCAGTCGTGGAATTTCAAAATGATCCGAATGCAACACTTTAGGCAAGTTGCGAATCGTTTTAACGTTCTGGGTAATGTCTTCTCCGGTTTCTCCGTCACCACGTGTAACCCCACGTATTAACACACCGTTTTCATACCAAAGCGAAATCGCAAGACCATCGAGTTTTAGTTCTACTTCATATTGTACTTTTTGATTGGGCAAACGCTCTTCGACACGGCGTGCAAATGCAAACAAGTCTTCCTGATTAAAAACATTCCCCAAAGAAAGCATAGGAACCACATGGGTCACACTTTGAAATTTAGAGAGTGCTTGTCCACCTACTTTTGTAGTTGGAGAATCTGATTGAATCCGTTCTGGATATTGCTCTTCTAAAGCTTTTAACTGGTGAAATAAATGATCATATTCACTGTCCGAGATTGTCGGCTGATCCATCACATAATATGCATGGTTATGCTTTGCAATCAGTTGAATAAGCTGACGCATCTGTTCGATCACGGAAGTTGTTGCCATTATGTTATTCACCATAAAAAAGGGTGGAAATTTCTCCACCCTGAACTGCGACTAGATATGTTGCAATTATCGCAACGAACGTAAAAAATTAAAACTAGGCAGTCGCCTGTGCCGGACGATAATCAATCACATGATGACGCCAGTGCTCTTTTAACTGTGGTGTAAATTCAAGATTATTCTCATCATAAACTTTGCCATCAATTTCACGAGCAATTAAACCTGCAATACTCGCCATCATGTCAAAACCAGTTACAGCTTTACTATTTGGAAGTGCAAGGAAAAATGCCAAACCTTGGACTTGTTCAGTAGATAAGGTTTCAAGATCAAACCCAGCTGGTCCATTGTCAGTCATACGCAGTACTGAAAACATAAGTACGCTCGGCTCATCAGTATTTTCATAGCGATGGAAACATGACATTTCGCCATAACGTAACCCATATTTCAGCAGTACTTTAAGTGCTTTATCGCCAGACAACGCGCGACGAGGGTTTGGATAGACATTTAATGCAATAATCTGTTCAGCCATCGCTAATGCACTTTCATCATCATAGCGCTGCTGTTCATGCAAGTGCACATCCAGAATATTACTCTCACCTTCAAATTCAGCAATTTCGGCAGTTTCAATATTTGGATTCAAACTCAACTCAGGCTCAGCCTTTTCGCCTTCTGGTTCCAAGCTTTCTCCTGATTTAACAGAAACCGTATCAACCAACTCAACTGAACTATCTGCATTAATGGTAGAGTTTTTTACAGTTTCTTCAGATTTAATTTCATCTGGAGAAGTTTCAACAACTGGTTGAATTTGTTCGGCCGAAATTGATTTAGTAGGTTCTACAGCCAAAGTTTCTGTTTGTTTTGTTTCACTGACTTGTGACGCCGCATTTAAAGTCGGTTCTACTCGCTCTGCGCTAGTCGTCGATATTCCCTCGGCTTCAGCTTGCTCAAGCTGATCTCTCACATGCCTAGGTATAACCGGCTGATTACTATCAGGATTAATATGCAAATCACTGTCTAATGAGGGTTCGGCATGGTTTGACTTTTTTAAAATCATTTTTAAGCCAATTAGCATAATAATAATGGCGACAACGATGCCAATAATCGTATTGATTTCCATTCTATGACTCCGAAACTAACCCGTATTCTTTTGCCTGTTCTAAATCGACAGTGACTAATTTTGATGTACCCGGTTCAGGCATGGTCACACCCAACAAATCAGTTGCCATGGTCATCGCCAGCTTATTATGTGTAATGTAAATGAATTGTACATGTTCAGAAAGCTCTTTTACCAAATTACAATATCTCTGAACATTCGCATCATCAAGTGGTGCGTCCACTTCATCTAACACACAAAACGGTGCCGGATTCAATCTAAAAATCGCAAATACTAATGCTAAAGCTGTTAAAGCCTTTTCTCCACCGGAAAGTAATGCTAGAGAACTATTTTTCTTACCCGGTGGTCTTGCCATCAGTTTAACACCAGATTGCCAGTCATCTTCAAGACTTAAACTTGCTTCACCACCATTAAAGACCTTTGGAAACAGATTTTGCAACTCTTGATTAATCTGATCAAACGTTGTCATAAACAACTTACGGGTTTCCTGATCAATGCTTTTCATTGCATCTTTTAGTTGAGTTACCGTATTTTCTAGATCTTGAATCTGGTGGCTCAACTCATCAAAACGTTGGGAAACTTCTTCAAACTCTTGTGAAGCGGCAAGGTTAACCGCACCGATTTTTTCAAACTGTTTCTGTACTTTTTCCAGTTTTTGCTGGTGCTCGGTTAAATCGATTTGTAAGCCCTTTTGGAGCTCGGCATTTAGCTCTTTAAGCTGTTCTTGGTAATGTTCACGATCTGACTTAGCTGCTTGCCATGCCAAACGTTTCGCTTCAAGTTGTTCTCTGAGCTGCTCATCTTTTTGTTGATATTGATGACGCTGATCTGTCAGGGTTTGTTGTTTTTCCTGCACACTATTTAATTCAAGCTGCCATTCATTCCAGTTCTTTTGCAACTTTTCAGTTTGAGCAAATTGTTGCTGAAATTCGGACTCAAGATTTGGCAACTCTAACTGAATTGGATCAACAAATTTTTTCGCCTGTTCCATTTGAGCATTAATTTGCTGATATTGGCTCTGCAAGAACGAAATATCTTTTTCAAGCAACTCTATCTGTTGAGTCGTTTGCGTGCTGTTACGACGTAAAATTTCACGTTCTTGTTGTTGCTGATGCAGAGCTTGTTGTTGTTCCTCAAGTTGCTCTGTTAACTCCTCTACCCGAAATTGCAATGTTTTATAGTCAGGTAAAATGGTTTCAAGCTTGATTGCTAGTGCATGCAAATCAATCTCCAGATCATCTTTTTGCATTGCATCTTCTTCAAGCTGCATATCTAACTGACTGAGTTGATCTTTCAATTGCTGTTTTTGCAGTAAAAATGCCTGTGCCGCAGTTTGCTGTTTAGCAATTTGCACATCAAGCTGTTGTAATTCTTTTTGTTTTTGTTTAACAACTTGCTGTTTCTGTTGCACATCAGACTGCAACTGCCCTAGTTCATCTTTTTGCTGAACTACAATTTGATCTAATGCTTGTAATTCGGGTTGTTGCTTTTCAAGAACTTGTTCAATTTCATCTAGACGAATGCGATGACTGAGCATACCTTGTGCACTTTGACTCTCGTCATCATACATAAGAGCAATGACCCAATCCTGCCCAACATGATAACCATCTAAAGTCAAAATAGACTGCCCATGTTGCAGTTGCTTTTGCTCATTTAAAGCATGAGTCAAATCTTGTGCAATCGCTACATTCGAAAAGATTGATAGCTGTGGACATTCAATCCAGTCATTTAAACAAGCTAAGTTTTGCTTAAATTGATTTGTTTGCTCTGAAGGTTTTAACTGACGAGAAACTCCTTCTTGAAAAGCTTGTTCAGCTTCCAGAATATGAGCTTGCAACCATTTTGCTAAAAACTTTTCAATAATCTGCGCATACGGTTTTCCCTGCTCTGTTAATTTCAAAGCCTGCATTAAACGTAGAGTATCTTGATGTTGCTTTG
The DNA here is from genome assembly GCF_031799075.1 of Acinetobacter sp. V91_7. NCBI lineage: Bacteria > Pseudomonadati > Pseudomonadota > Gammaproteobacteria > Moraxellales > Moraxellaceae > Acinetobacter > Acinetobacter sp. V91_7. The sequence continues at coordinate 118,847 of NZ_JAVQNT010000041.1, read as the reverse complement.
GGCTTTGCTTAGCAACAAGCTGGCTTAAATTCTTCTGTTCAGATAACAAAACCTGTATTTCTGTTTTCAGCGTTTGCTGTTGATTTTTACTTGACTGATGTTGCTGTTGAGACTGCTCTAAACGCTGTGAGAGCTGCTCAATTTCAGTCTCAAGTGTCGCAATTTCACGACGAAGCTGCTGTTGCAGTTGCTCAAGCTCACCCTGCTCATCTTCATGAACATGCGATTGAATCTGACTTGCTTGATGTTGCAACGTTTCTTTTTGCTGTTCAATGCGTTGAACATTTTTGCCTAACTGCTCAATTTGGGCAGACATTTGCATTTTTTGCTGCTGTTGTTTTTCAACCTGAGCTTTTACTTGTTCAAACTGTTGTTGTGCTTGTTTTTGCTGGGATTGTAAATCAGCAAAGTTTTGTTCAGCTTCCGTTGCAGTATGCTCAATTGCAGTTAAGGCTTCAGTTTGTTCATCTAACTGATTATTCAACGTTTCAAGTTGCAATTCAGAAAGCTGTAAACGTTCTTTAGTTTGGAATCTTTGCTGTTCTAATTGAACGAGAGTCGTACTGTTTTGCTGGTATAAACTCTGTTTTTGTTCCAGAGTCATTTTCAGTTCAGATAGTTTTTTTTCAGCTTGCTGCCATTCGTGTTGTAGTGGAGAAGATTGCTGAATGAGTCTCTGAAATAAAGCACTGGTTGCTTCTAAATCATGTTCAATCGTACTTAGCTCTGAACGTACCAATTTAAAAGTTTCGCCCAGTTCATTCATTTGAACTGTATATTCTTCTTGTAAGCGTACGCTTTTATCTGCCTGAAAAGACAAAATTTCAATTTTTAGGGTACGAATCTGACCTTCTAAAGTTTTATATTGAACTGCCGCTTCGGATTGGCGTTTAAGCGTTTTAAGCTGCGATTTTAACTCTAGAGCAATATCTTCTAAACGTGAAAGGTTTTGCTCAGTATGTTCAAGATGTTGCAAAGTTTCGCGTCGACGAGCTTGATAGCGTGAAACACCTGCTGCCTCTTCAATAAAAATACGCATTTCTTCAGGCTTGGCATCAACCAGACGGTTAATCATGCCCTGTTCAATCACCGCATAAGAACGTGGACCCAACCCTGTTCCCAAGAAAATATCGGTAATATCACGACGGCGACAACGTGTGCCATTTAAGAAATATTCGGACTTGCCTTCACGGGTGACCTGACGACGAACAGCTAACTCATTATAAGCATTATAGGATCCACCTAACTTGCCATACGTATTATCAAAACGTAGCTCAACACTCGCCACACCAACTGGCTTACGTTTGGAGGTTCCTGTGAAAATAACATCTTGCATGCTACCACCACGCAGTTGACGAGCATTTGATTCACCCATCACCCAACGAATGGCATCAATTACATTTGATTTGCCACAACCATTTGGACCAACCACTGCTGTGCGGTTAGCCTTAAAATTTAAAGTTGTACTATCTGCAAAAGATTTAAAGCCGGAAAGTTTTAAACTGCTTAAACGCATAATGCCCTAACTAGCGGCGTGAGCGTCTTGCCCAGGCCAATTCAATCTGTTTCATTCGTGTCAGCGATTCCAACACAAGGTTACGTAAGTGTCGACAAAAATCTTCCATAAATAAAGCGGCTTGTTGTGATTTTCGGATCAAAATTGCATCAATCACGAGTTTAAATAATGCAAATGCTTCTTGTAGTTCTCGTTTAGAAGTATTTAAGGTCAAAAAATAACTACGACGTAATGAAGGCAATAACTCTTTATAGAATTTCATTAGATAAGGATTTCCGACCATATCTTGCTGTTCAGCCAGATATTGGAAAACACCATCATAAAATTTCTCGATATCCCCTGCTTTTACATGCTCAAGAAGTTGTTCTAACAATAACTGCAATTGATCTGCTTCATGTGCCCGCCATGTTTCACTTATTCGCTGAACAATATGCCCCAATAACATCATGTTTGTGTCAAACAGTGCTTTCACCTGCTGTGCAGACATTTCTGAAACAATTGCCCCACGGCGTGGAAATATCTCAATTAAATGAGTACGCTCTAATAATAACAATGCTTCACGAACTGACCCTCGGCTCACGTCAAGCTCTTTAGCAATACGTAGTTCTTGAATACGTTCGCCTTCAACCAGCTCGCCACTAATGATCTGTTCGCTAATATATTTGACAATTTGCTCAGAAAGACTTTCTGTCTCTTCGAGATTCATAAATCACCCGCTACTTTTTATATGCATTAATCCATGCTTTTCTTTCGCATCCTTGTTTTTAACTGATCGTACCGATTAAAAACTATGTCATTGTCTGACAATTTCATTGCATTTTAAGCCAACCCATTTAAAAACAACACCAAAATCGGATGAATAAAAGCCCCGAATGTTCTTATATTATTTAATAAAAAAAGCTCGAATTTCTAAAAATTCAAGCTCTTACATCGTAGTTCTATCAAGATTAATATTTTATTCTCTAGTGCATAATGCCTTTATAAATAAAATAACTACCTACCACGACTAACAAACAGGCAAAGCATTTTTTTAACATTTGCGGTGACAATGCATGAGCGACTTTTGCTCCAAACTTGGCTGTAATAAAACTCATAACACTAATGCCAATAAAAGCATAGATGTGCACATAACCAATCGTGTTAGGTACAGAGATGTGTTCTTTAGCACCAAACCACATGAAGCCAATTGCGCCCGCAATTGCGATGGGTAAACCACAAGCAGCAGAAGTCGCGACTGCTTTTTGCATGACCACGCCATGACGGTTTAAATACGGAACAGTTAAGCTACCGCCCCCAATTCCAAAAATTGCAGAGGCAACACCAATTCCCCCACCAGCCATCACTTGCATAGATGCTGAAGGAAGTTGACGTGTTGGATCAACTACAACATGGGCGCCTTTAAACATGCGACAAGCCATGGAAACAGCAAAAATCCCAATAAGAAGTTGCAAATGTTGACCAGACATCAGGTCAGCAATACCAGCACCCAAAAATGAACCAATAATGAGCCCGGGCGCTAAATTACGAAAAACTGGCCAAAGTACAGCTCCTTTTTTATGGTGAGCCGACACCGAACTAAAAGACGTTACGATAATCGTTGCTAGTGATGTTCCTACTGCAATATGCATGATTACCGCAGGGTCATAGTGTAACTGGGTAAAAACGACATAGAGGATTGGTACAATAATTAATCCACCACCAACCCCAAACAATCCGGCAGTAAAACCAGCAATTGCGCCAATGAGTAAATATATGATTAACTCCATAAATGTTTTACCACTCTGCTCATATTCAACATGGATTTAGAGACTCGCCAACTACAACAACTTTTAAGCGCAAAAAACCAGCTTCCAGAAGTGGTTTTATTAAAAGCAACCACAACTTCGACCAATGATGATATTCGTGAAATTGCCCAAAAAGGCATTACAACAGGCTTGGTTTGCAGTGCTCAACAAACTCAAGGGCGAGGCCAACATCAACGGCAATGGATTTCACCTGAAGGAAACATTTATTTAAGCACATTGGTGCAAACTCGAACACCCTTAGATGGTCGCTTAGCACTTGAAGTTGCTCTAAATATTTTGCAAATCTCGCAATTACAGCCTCTAAGCTTACAAGTAAAATGGCCAAATGATTTATATAGTGCGCAAGGAAAATGGGGTGGAATTTTAGTTGAACCCCTTTCACAACATCAGGCTATAGTAGGTGTGGGCATTAATTTAAAAACACCACCAGTGACTGATAGTGATCAACCGATTACCTCTTTAGAAGATTTAGGTTTAGAGCAAAACAACCGTCTTGAGTTAGTTTCAGAGCTGTATATGGCTATTCAAAATGCAGCTCGCTGGTTCGATCATGGCTGCTACAACTTAGCTGGCCGTTTTAATCATCATGCCGCATGGATTAATCAATTCGTGCAGTTTGAGCATAGCCAAGGATTAGTAGAAGGCCGTTTTGTTGGAATTTCCAATGATGGAGCTGTCATACTTGAAACTCCTGAACCTAAGCAGTTTTATCAAGGTCGTTTAAGACCACAGATCAATCAATAAACAGGTGTTTCTCCATGAAAAGTTTATGGCTCGATATCGGGAACACTCGTTTAAAATACTGGATTACTGAAAATCACCAAACTATTGAACATGCTGCAGAACTGCATTTACAGTCCCCTGCCGATTTATTACTTGGGTTAATTCAACATTTTAAGCATCAAGGGCTTCACCGAATTGGGGTATCATCTGTCTTAGATGCCGAGAATAATCAGCGCATTAGACAAATCCTAAAATGGCTTGAAATCCCTGTTATTTTTGCAAAAGTTCATGCTGAATATGCTGGATTAAAGTGTGGCTATGACGTACCAAGTCAGCTCGGGATTGACCGTTGGCTACAAGTACTCGCTGTAGCTCAGACAAATGAAAACTATTGCATTATTGGATGTGGAACAGCCTTAACGATTGATTTAACGCAAGGTAAACAGCATTTAGGCGGTTATATTCTGCCAAATCTTTATTTACAGCGCGATGCACTCATTCAGAATACTAAGGGCATTAAAATTCCAGACTCAGCTTTTGATAATTTAAACCCGGGCAATAACACAGTCGATGCAGTCCATCACGGTATTTTGTTAGGCCTTATTAGTACTATCGAAAATATTATGCAGCAATCTCCGAAAAAACTGCTCCTTACCGGTGGAGATGCACAACTATTTGCCAAGTTCTTGAAAAAATATGATCCAGTCGTAGAAACTGATCTTTTACTTAAAGGTTTACAACAATATATTGCTCATTATCCTAAAGACTAAAATGTAGGGCAAAATAAAAGGCGCTTATTGCGCCTTTTATATTTTATGAGCTTATTTCTTTTGGTCGTTGTTGCCAAAGAGTGGTCCCATTCCGCCGCCACCGCCGCCGCCAAATTGTTTTTGCATATTGCCTAATGAACGCATCATTTTGCTCATACCAGATGGATTCGCAAACTTCTTCATCATTTTAGCCATTTGTGCTTGTTGCTTAATGAGTTTATTCACTTCAGCAACATCCATACCACAACCAGCTGCAATACGTTTTTTACGGCTTGGGTTCATCAAGTCTGGATTACGGCGTTCTTTAACGGTCATCGACTGGATAATAGCTTCCATTTTCTTAACCTGTTTTTCAGGATTCGCTTGCTCAATCGCTTGCTGAATTCCTGCACCGCTCATGCCAGGCAACTTATCTAAGAAGCCCATCATGCCACCCATACTTTTCATTTGCTCAAATTGCATCAGCATATCTTCAAAGTTGAAGCTGCCTCCTTTTTGCAATTTTTTAGCCATTTTTTCGGCTTTTTCTTTGTCGATTTTACGTTCAACTTCCTCGACTAAAGAAAGTACGTCACCCATGCCTAAAATACGTTGAGCAACACGATCTGGATGGAATGGTTCTAAAGCATCAAGCTTCTCCCCCATACCCAAGAATTTGATTGGCTTACCCGTAATTGCACGCACAGAAAGCGCTGCACCACCACGTGCATCACCATCAGTTTTAGTGAGAATCACACCTGTAAGTGCCAATGCATCATTAAAGGCTTTAGCTGTATTTGCAGCATCCTGACCTGTCATGGCATCAACCACAAACAAAGTTTCAGTTGGCTTAACAGCAGCATGTAATTCTTTAATTTCGTCCATCATGTCTGCATCGACATGTAAACGACCTGCGGTATCGACAATCAATACATCAGCAAATTGGATTTTTGCCTGTTCAATTGCACGATTAACGATATCAATTGGCTTTTCAGAAGCATCTGAAGGAATAAAACCAGCACCAACTTCTGCTGACACAGTTTCTAACTGCTTAATCGCTGCTGGACGGTAAACGTCGGCAGAAACCGTCATTACTTTTTTCTTTTGACGCTCTTTTAAGAAACGTGCCAACTTAGCGGCAGTTGTCGTTTTACCCGCACCTTGTAAACCAGCAAGTAATACAACAACGGGAGGCTTAGCACTTAAATCAAGTGTTTCATTCGCCTCGCCCATCATCTTGGTGAGTTCGTCATAGACAATTTTTACAAATGCCTGGCCTGGCGATAACTGAGTCATCACTTCCTGGCCCAATGCCTCTTCCTTAACTTTCGCGATAAATTCACGAGTTACAGGTAACGCGACATCGGCTTCAAGAAGTGCCATACGTACTTCACGTAAGGTATCTTTAATATTGTCTTCGGTCAGCTGCCCTGAGCCAGTAACATTTCTTAAACTCTGTGTGAGTCGTTCTGTTAAGGTATCAAACATTGCAAAATCCGCTTAAAATGGCTAGTTGCAAAAAAATCTTTCTCGAAATAGAAAATTTATGCATAGAATGCTATAGGATACTTTAGTTCGCAGCGAATTTATATCTTATATAGATGAATTAATCCTGAAAAAGGTTTGACATGATTAGCCTCCCCTTGGTTTACACAATTTTGGCACTCATTGCATATACCACTTCTTTCTGGTATCTGTTTATTCGTTTAATGTCAAAACGTGAACCAAACCCATGGTTATTTGCTGTTGTTGCAATTTTGGCACTCCTGTTGCATGGCACAGTTTTATGCCATGCCATGCTGACACCAGCCGGAATTAACTACGATGTTTTTAATTTAGTATCTTTTACATCGTGGCTTATGCTGTTGTTAAGTTTAATTTTTAGTATTTTCCGCCCCATTGTACCGTTAAACTTGTTAGGCATTCCTGTAGCGGCTATTGGCCTAATTTTAGGTTTTGCATTCAGCCGACCCGATCAATTTATTGAACAGCATTCCCTAGGCCTTGATGTCCATATCATTCTGTCTTTATCTGCCTATGCAGTTTTACTGATGGCAACCATTCACGCTATTTTGCTGTGGTTCCAAAATCGTGAACTCAAAAAGAAACAAAAAAAACGCTTTTGGGTCAATTTACTCCCGTCAATTCAGGCGATGGAGTCTTTGTTATTTGACCTCATCATTACTGGTTTTATTCTATTAACAATTGCACTCGCTTTTGGTTTCTTGACTATCGATAGCTTCTTTGCCCAACATCTCGCTCATAAAACCGTATTTAGTATTATTTCCTGGTTTATCTATGGATCATTATTGATTGGCCACTACAAACTCGGATGGCGAGGACAAAAGGCCATTCGTTTTACGTTAATCGGCTTTGTGCTTTTAGCCATTGGTTTTATTGGTAGTAAATTTGTGCTTGAAATGATTTTGGGTCTCTAAATTAATTAAAATTTCATCGATACTAGACAGCGTTATACATATCCCGTATAACGCTGTTTTCTTTTTGCTCAGGTGACACAGACTGTGAAACTCATACTCGCTCCAATGGAAGGTTTAACTGACCCGATCATGCGGGATACACTCACATCTGTTGGTCATTTCGACTGGTGTGTGACTGAGTTTATTCGAGTTACAGACAGCATTTTGCCAGACCATATCTACCATAGTTTTTGTCCAGAATTAAAAAATGACGGTAAAACGGCGGCTGGGACACCTGTCCATGTCCAGTTCTTAGGTAACAATCCAGATATGCTGGCAGCAAATGCAGCGAAAGTTGTTGAGCTTGGTGCGCCAGCAATTGATCTAAATTTCGGTTGTCCCGCAAAAACTGTAAACCGACACCGAGGCGGCTCAGTTCTTCTTGATGAACCTGATGTTGTACATATGCTAATTAAAGCAGTAAGAGATGCGGTACCTCCGCATATTCCTGTTTCAGCAAAAATGCGTTTAGGTTATCTAGATGAAAATCACACCATGGAAAATGCCCATGCTGTTGAAGATGCTGGTGCAAGTTGGTTGACAGTTCACGCTCGTACTAAAGCAGATGGTTACACTCCACCTGCTTATTGGGAAAAAATTCTGCCCATTAAAGAAGCTTTAAAAATTAATGTAATTGCCAACGGTGAAATCTGGAGCAATGCTGATGCTAGAGCTTGTCAGCAACAATCTGGCTGCGAAGATTTAATGATTGGGCGCGGTGCTGTGACTACCCCAGATTTAACACAATGTATTCGTGAAAATATGAATGAGGCATTATTCAGTTGGGAACAACTGGTTGATTTACAAATTCGCTTTTTAAACGGTCAAGCAAAAACAGAAATTGGTATGGTTGGTCGTTATAAACAATGGTTAGGGATGATGACTAAAGCCTACCCACAAGCTAAAAACTTGTGGGATCAAGTTAAGCGTATTAAAGCTTTGGATGAAATTGTTCAACAGTTAGAACACACCAGATCAGCAAACATTTAACTCAATATAGTTATAAAAAGAGGGCGATTGTTTTTACAACCGCCCTCTTTCGTATTTCAGGTTAAGTTATTATTTTTTCTAAAAGCCACTTACTTTCATTTTAAAGTCGGTTACAGAAACGCCAGTGACACCAAAACTCCCCATTGAGCCATTCGGTAAATTATTAAATGTCGTTGTACTTTGGGTTCCCATATTTCCTAAAGTGACATTGTTAAGTGAAGCATCGAACTTACTCGACACGCCATTATTACCAAAAGTTAATCCCGTTGGATCAACGCCAGCATAAAACCCATCAAGCACAAAACCTGTCGAGGTATTTGTTCCAGCAAATTTAAAACCAAATGTAGCTCCCGTATTATCCGAGACTAAAGTAATTGGACAACCCGCAGCAGCAGAACAAATAGATTGAATTGCCCCACCAAATTTAACCATCACTGATTGAGCAGCATGGCCAAGCTGGATATTTAAACGAGGTTTATTGGTTTGTACAAAGTTAATATCTAGATTTCCAGTTGAACGAATTAGTTCTTTTACACCCGTATTCACTGTCGTTCCCGAACTAAAAATTGATTTTGGTGCATAACTGGTTAATGCATAATCGGATGGACTAGATAAAGATGCACTTGGGGCTAAATAAACTGAAAAAGGTAAAAGTCGAATACCGTTTACATCACTCCCCATAGATACAGCTAAATTTAAAAAGGGATTTCCACCACCTGCATCAGTATCCATTACGATATTAAAAGAAGGATTACTAGATACCGCAGTTTTAATAAACTCTATGCCAGGAACTGGATTAGTAGAATTCCCTGCAATAACAAAGCCAGCCTTACTATTATACGAAGTTGAGGCAATACCATTTGTATCAATCAGAGCAACTTGGTTAAATTTAACTTTATCAGCCTGAATACCTAAAGTTAGGCCATTTTGGCCTGTCGTTGCCGCAAGACTTTGATCATCCAAAGGCTGCATTGCAAAAACACTTGAACTACTGGCAAGTAACAACCAGCACCCTATATTTTTATTCTTCATGTCGCTCTAATCCTTAAGAGACAAACGCTTATTATTTGTTCAGACTATCAGAATAATATTCAAGTACAAAGCAATTATCCCTACAACCCGACGAATGTAAATCCAATCACACTAAAATAAAATTTATATAAAAAAGTGACGATAATCGTCACTTTAATTGATTAATTAAAAGCACCATTTCTAGGCACAATACTAAAACTACTATTTAAACGTCCACCAGTAATGGCAAGCTCGCCTAAACGTGCACCTGCACCAGTTGATGGCGGATAGAAGTTAATATCTTTAACACGTAATGCACCGTCAATACTCTTACCAGGATTAAAATAAACCGCCGTATTTACGCCAACTTTACCTAAACCACTTGCGGTGTCTTTACCCACAACTAAAGCAGTATTAAACGCAAGCTTTCCAGTAATATTATCAAAGCCAATTGCAGAACCATCGATCGGATCACTAATCTGAACTGTATTTCCAGTTGCTGTGGCAGGCATTGTGAAATCGCCGAGTACAGTTAGAGCACTACCATCAGCAATTGAACTGTTTGGCACGATCGATAAGTTAAGATCGCCACCTAAACGTAGTTTTAAACCAAATAAGACATCATTATTTTTGGCAAAATTATCAATAGGTGAAGTACATGAACCTGTCGCTGGACAAGTTTTATATTTAGCCCCTGGTAAATAACCTGCTGCAATTTCTGTTGATAAAGCAAGCAGCATCTCTTTTAAACTAATATTGAGGCTGCCATTTTCTAAACCGATACTGCCATTGCCTTTGAGGAACATATCGATATTACGTAAGCCCATGTAATAATCAGTAGGACTACCACCATTATTAGCATTTGGAGAACCATCAATTAATAAAATTGAGGTTGTTTTGGTTCCAGTCGCATCACGTCCTGTAGTTCCAGCAGCAATACCAAAACCTAAACGAGAAGTCGTTCCAGACGTAGCAACAACATTCTGAACAGGCTTACCATTTGCATCTTTTGTATAGTAATAAGCACTATTTGCCGGCGCATCTAAACCATATACAGCAGCATTAGCATTTAAGTTATAAAAAGGTAATGCTAAGCCCCACTGGTTGTTTGCACCATTGTCTGCAAACTGATTTGCAGGAGCGACATTCGCACTTGTCGTAAAACGACCACGTCTTGAAAATGCTTGAAACTCTGCTCCACGCATCGCAAGAATTAAGCTAAACGGATTAGTAACCGTATCACGGTGAATATTATGCTGATAATCAGCAGCTGTTGTTAAAGTACCACTACCTAAACGAATTGCATTTAAAGTCGCGTTGTTTGGCATTAATAACGTTTTTGTATCAGCAAGATTTAAATAAATATTTCCGCTGTCGAAATAACCACGTGTAGCAGAGTTAAGTCCTGTTAAATTGCCAAACTCGAAACCGTAAGCATTAAGACCTGCTCCACCAATTTCTAAAGTGGTTGCTTTACCATCTGCACCTAGCATTGAATCATTATCTTTAGTGAATTCACCTTTCATACGAAAGGCAATGCCAGAATTACCTAAAATACTATTACTTGAACCTGTACCAGCAGCTGTATTTGCAGTGCCTAAAGTGGTGGTATCCGCCGTACCATCCATACCACGGACTTGTAAATAACTATTTACCATACGTCCGCTAGCACCTAAGCGAATCAAACCTTTCGCATTTTGTGGGCTATTAGTTGCATCTAAAGCATAAGGGTTAGTTTTATCTACATTCGAGCTGAGCATCACCTCAATATTCAGGCCTGAATTGGTTACTTTGCCACTACTGTCAACATACGTACCCGCAGTTAAACCAGAAGCTGAATCTGCTACCCGGTTAAAATCAACATAGCCATAGGTAGTATTCGGAGTTTGTCCTACACCAGCAACGTTAGTTCCTGTATTTGTCTGTAAAACTAAGCCACGAGTTGGATCAATCAACATGGCCCCTTTACCAACAAAATTAAAATTAAAGTTTCTTAAAATTAATTGATTTAACTGGCTGCGAGCATCCACTTGCCCTAGATAAATATTGGCATTATTAATACCAAGCGTCATGCTTGACTGGCTATTTGCATTAAATAAACCATCTTGGGTAGTAATTGCCAAATTTAAAGGAGAAGTCGTTTGAATTGCTAGTTGCCCTAAAGTTGGCGAACATGTAGCTGAACTATTACATACTTTAAAACTATTTACAGTAATAAGTGATGGACTACTTTGCATAGAAAAGTCGAGTCCAGTTTTACCCGTAGTTGGGTTACTCCCAACATCTAAACGGTAATTAGTACTTAAAGGTTGGCTAGATGCATTACTTTTTTGAACTTTTACGCCACTCGCTTGAGCTCTTAAGACCTGATCAGCACTGCTAGGCGTACCTGCATGGTCATCCCAATATGCATTATCAATATTAATTTCGTTAAATGTAGTTTGAATCGAGATTCCATCTTGTCCATTGACGGCGCTCAAATCAGCATCTGTTAAAGCTTCTAAAGCATAAATTTGTCCACTCACTAACAACATGCTGGTTGTTAATGTATTTAAAATAAACTTTGAGCTGTGATTTTCTTTATTTTTTTTCATCACTTCAGTTCCTTTGAAATCTACATTAACCCTTAACAACGAGGATGGCTACCATCACAGCTAAAGACCATGACTTTTCCTTGAATAGCCAAGTTTCCGTTCATCATTAAGCCCATAAAACCAGTTTCACGCCCATGGTCATAGGCCGATGGTGTTGCAGTAGCAACTTGCTGATTCGCACTATTAGCAGTCGCCGCATATGTTGGCTTTTTGAAATATGCATAATCATACATATTTGCACTCGACCCTTGCGTTGTTGTTGAGCTCGTAAAGTTATCTTGTTCAATCGATAAAGCATTGAAACCAAAATTACGAATTAAAATTGGCTGCGCTGCACTAAAACTCAGCTGAATAGCAGGCTTAATCATTTCTATATTGTTTTGATCCAAATACTTCAAATCAGCGCCATCCAAACCCATTTTTTGAATATTTAAAGTTCCTTGTACACCTTTAAATACCAACCAAAGTTTATTACCACTATCGCTATTTTCGGCCCAACCACTTGGTTTCGTCGCATCTGCCTGTACAAAACGTTTATTAATTGCCAAACCAATATGACAAAACTCTACGTTCTCACAGACACCGCCACTCCCATTATCAAATATACCGTTAGTTGTCTGGTTTAAATTGAGCATCAAAGATAAATCAGCACCGGCCTGTCCATTAATCGCCTGCAAAGCATCATTATCTAAAGTTTGCAGCTCTGCGTGAGTAACCGTTGCAAAAAGAGCGAGGATCAAAGTACTTAATTTTTTCATATCATTATCCTCCTCTTATAATCCTTTAGTTGTCAGTTTTAAATGCTGAATTAAAACACCGTCAATTGAAGCAGAACCCAAGTTATTTAAAGGACTAATGTTGGACAATGCTGGAGCTTGATTGGCAGTTGGAATCACATAGCCAGTTGTGCCATTACTACTACCAATTAAATCATTGACTACAGCATTTCTTGAAGTTAGCCAGGGAATAGCAGCATTACTCCAATCACGGTTTGAAGTAGCTCCGTACATTGGCGTGGAACCAGATGTACTCGTACATCCTAATGCACCAGAACAAGTTGCTGCATCCGCTGGTTTAGCTGTTGGATTTGTAATAACCCAAGCGCCTATACCTTTGTTATATTCCCACTGATATAAATAACCAGCGGTCTTATAACCACAGTTCGAATTAAACAATCCGCAGCTATATGTTTGATTCCATATTTGAGTATTCTGTTGTCTTTGTTTAAAACGTACTTCTGTCATAGTGGCAGAAGTAGTACCAGATACAGAATTGGTGAGTGATACTAAACTGCCAGCCGAAGTTCCAGAAACTTGTGTTCCGGTTGAAATTAAACGCCCAAAGGAGACTCCAATTGCTCCTTCACTTGTATTTGCTAACAATGTTTTCCCATTGTCAGGACTATATACGGTACCAATCGTAATACTACTATGAGTAGGGTTAACGCACGAATAAACGTTACACGTAGAACCTTTATAAGTACTATCAGCACCAGTGTAATCAGTATAGATTTGTTTATATATTTCTGGTTTATTTGCAATTCGCGCAATTTCAATACTAAAGTTTTTACCGTCTGAACCTAAAACAAGTGGTTGATATAAATTACCTAATACCAAATTAATATTTGGGTTGTAGAGATATAAACCCTCACTATCAGCAAATTTTGGTGCTACAGCACCAGTAGAGTCAAATGCAGGGGTATATAAATTATTTGATGCATTTGGTGAATCAGAGGTTTCACGTGTACTAAATCGTAATACCTTACTTGTATCATTAAATGCAATTCGTGTTTTATTGGATGTTTTTGTATCTGTTCTGGTTCGATTTTCTACATAGTAACGGCATCCACGAGACGTACTGAAACTTCCTGTTCCACTATTACCACAATCTCCTGTACTACTGGTGCTTAAAGTTGAATTTGCACCTGCATGTACGGTTTGCCACCCATTATTACTGCTTGTTGCATATGTCTGTGTTTGACTCGTAACATTTTCAGTGACGATACTGGTATTTTTACTATCGCCTGTATTTAAACGAACTAGACCAGACATCCCCAAAGTATTGTTATAAAAAGGACTCATTCCACCAGCAGACGTGGCGCCTCCTAAGGTCTGAAACAAATTGATTTGGCTGCCATTTAAACTAAAGCCATTTAAAATACCTTGTAATCGCAATCTGTTAGCACGAGTTGTATCAGTACTTGATCCAATTAATCCGTTGCTATTACCATATTGAAATTGGGCTGGAGAGCCATTCGTTGTAGCGACAACATTTGGATTTCGTACAAATGCATCTGCCCATACACCTAGTTTTAAATTATATGCATCTGCACCTTCGACACCATCAATTATTGGTTGATAGAGAGGAGCCTCTAAAGATAAATACGTTACTGGATAAACAGAACTATCTGTGGTACTAAAATTAGGAATATTGGTCGCAGTTTTTACTTTGAATATCCATGGATTGGCACCTGTACCCCAACTCGAAATCGCTGCTGCGGCTGAGGTATTAGCAATACGCGAATTTGCATCACCATCCGACTTAGATAGTGCTAAGCCATACAGAAAGATATCCGCTTTACCGACTGCACGGTCTTCTGGACCAACACTACCATTACCACTCGTATCTGCTGCAGCAATACTTAGAGGCCCAACAGGCACATAATTAATGTAACCCGTATCTTTACTACGATCAGTAATAATTTGATTTACAGATTCATTTGGGCCAGCACCGCGAAATACCATAAAGGCATTTTGGGGTAATATTGCAATACCCTCACCCGTAGTTTCACTTAAACCAGCGTCGGAAAGTTCTTCAAGAGCAAAGCTAGACTGACTTAAAAAAAGTCCAATTAAACTTGCCAAAACGGTTTTTTTAAAACATACCGTATAATTAAGTGTAGTCATCTTGACCTTCCTGTTTTATACGATGCCAAGCACCATATTTATTTTTCTTTAACAATCCTTGATGCCAGGTGAATCTATCCTTTTCACCTTAGACAAAGAGGCAAATCTAAAAGATATTGCCAATCTTTCCACATTTCTATTATGCGGAATATTTGCACAAATGCAAAAAAAAGCATGTAAAAAATTACTTTTCCGATAAATGAAAAATAGCAATGCTATTTAACTTAATTAACAAAATTTTAAAGAACCATAACAGTTAGCCGAAAAACTTTGTTTTTGTAAGACAACATTGGTTAATCCCATAGAAGCTGGTGTTTTTCCGGTTAAATCAACTGTACCAACAGGAAGATTTCCTGCTATTAAACAGCTACTTGCTAAAAGCCCACAATCCACAGGATTTTTGTCTAAATATGCGCTTACCTGCCCTAAAGCATCAACAATTGTTGAAAGAGCAATATCTACACTACCTACAGGAGTAATTTGTCCAATATCAATTGGGTTTGTAAGCTCTAGCCACCATCCTGTTTGTGCTGTAGATGCAGCCTCGGGCCACAGAATATTTACCCCCTGCACAGAGAGATAACCAGCAGATCCATTTAATTGTGCAGCATGGAAGTAACCTAAGCTTTGCTTAATTGCTACATTTACATCAAGATTATTCACTGTTCCAGTTACATCACCTGAAATAGGGATAGGAAGTCCTAGTACAGAGGCTGTAGCATCGAGAGTTCCAGTAATAGCAAGTCCACCCACTTTCGCAGTTGCATTCAAGTTAGCAGTATTAATACGTTTACCCGTAATAATTTGCTGTCCCATGGACAAAGTTCCACTACCTGCTCCTAGATTCAAGTTATAACCAGTAGATGTAAATGGAACAGTATATAACTTACCTAAAACAGTTGCCCGACCAGTAATTGCCGTATTTGTTTCATCTTGAGTAATGCCATAGTAAGGATTCGTAGTTACGGTCCCTCCTGTTGGTTTAGTTACCATATATCCACTTAATGAATTAATGCCACTAGACGCATCACCATTTTCTAAACCAAAAGTAAGTAAGCCCGAAAGTGATTTAGCACTCAATCTAAAACCTTGTATCTCACGGGTAGAAGCTGAGTCTGGATTTTTAACTGCGAACTCTAAAAATGGATTAGTAATAATAGCGGAGGAAGAGGCACGTTCAGTACTGGTACTATCTACCGTACCACCACTTAAACTCAGATAATCAATATCAATGTCACAGGCACCCGCTCCATTTACGCCACCACAACCTAACTGTAATTTTTTAATATTGGCATTAAGTTCTAATTGAGCATCTAGAGCGAGTCGGTAAAACCCCATATTTCCATTTGAACTTGAGTTGCTTGCAGAATCTGTAGGTGCAATATAAGACATACCCATTAAGGCTTGCCCGCGAGTCGCAGATAGTTCAGCATCTGACATAGGCACTAATGTAGAAGCAGCATAAGCTGAAGAAAAGCATAAGCTTCCGAGCGTCAAAAGTGCTACTCGAAGAGACGTAAACTGTCGCATGGCCGACCTCCGTATCCGTGGGGGCATAATCCTGTTTAATTTCTTTTTATTTGGCCTGTCTGAATTTAGTAGATATCTAAACAATTACTACCAAAAAGACAACCTATATCCGATATATTTGTTTTTTTAATACTGTGATGCAGAACAAAAAAACAAATCAATTATTGATCATATTATATTATTTTTTACAAAAGGAAACTGTCATTTATCACTATTCCGATAAACGCACCTCATGTAAATTTTATTCATAAAATTGGGCCACCTAAGCGACCCATTATTTTAAAACTCTTCTTTATCTAAGAAAAATTATGTTTTCGGAAGTGTAACGCCTGTTTGACCTTGGTATTTACCGCCACGGTCTTTATAAGATGTTTCACATACTTCATCACTTTCAAAGAATAGCATCTGTGCTACACCTTCCCCTGCATAAATACGGGCAGGTAAATTAGTGGTGTTTGAAAATTCTAAAGTTACGTGACCTTCCCATTCAGGTTCTAATGGAGTCACATTCACAATGATACCGCAACGAGCATAAGTCGACTTGCCTAAGCATACTGTCAACACATTACGAGGAATACGGAAATATTCAATTGTACGTGCTAGAGCAAATGAGTTTGGCGGAATAATACAAACATCTGACTCAATATCGATAAAACTTTTGTCATCAAAATTCTTTGGATCGACAATTGCAGAATGTACGTTAGTAAAAACCTTGAATTCACGGGCACAGCGTACATCATAGCCATAGCTAGAGACCCCGTAGGAAATCAACTTTTCACCATTTTCATCAAAACGGACTTGATTCTCTGCATAAGGTTCAATCATGCCGTGTTTTTCGCTCATTTCGCGAATCCAACGATCAGACTTAATAGCCATGTATTTTCTATCCAAAAGGTAATTTCATTGATTGCGACGTACTTTAACGTAAAAAAGCAATTATGAAAACAACGCTTGAGCTACTCTTCTCGATAAGAATAGCTCAGCTGTGCATTTAAAGGCTCAGTAAAGCAGAATAGCTAATAGGAATTGAAAAGCTGACTAAAACGAGTGAAGCTGTTTTTTGCAAATTAGTCTGATTTAGCCATGCAACTTTCTTAGAAGCTAAAAGTGATCCCAAGAAAATCCAGAATAAGGCAATTGGCGTAATAAGCGCTAAGTAAGCCATCATATGAATTAAATAAATGTGAAAATCACTCCATGCAGCTACTGGAAAAATTGCTGAAGCAAAGAGCAAGGCTTTAGGATTCAATAAGGTTGCACAAAATAATTCACGAGTACGGATCGTAGGCTGATTTAATTCAATTTCTTGATTTGCCGTATGCCATAACTTAATGGCTAAGAAAATAATATAGCAAGCACTCAACAGCTTAAGAATAGGCGGTAGCAATGGCAATGTGGTTGACACTTTCCCAATCAGCATTCCCCATGCAGAAATAGAGATCACGTAACCCAAAACTTCTGCCGGAATAAGTTTTACTGACTTCCGTAGTCCTACTTGCACGCCTGAAGAAGCGAGTAAAGTGTTAGTCGGACCAGGTGTAAGTAAAATTGTGGCTACTAAGCCAATAAAAAGCCATGAAATCATTGAATGACCTCATAATATAGTCATCTCAGATTAATAGATATCCTGTCACATGGCAAAAGCTAATTGTAAGACAAAATTTTTTAGATCACTTTTAATTTTAAAATAAAAATATTAAAAACATATACTTATAAAATTACCACAAAAAATAATAAAGAAAACTTTACGGTCAGTTGTTATGCTTTTCAAATAATTTCGTACTTAAATAACATAAGTATTTTTATTTTAAGTCTATTTTTCCATCAAAAGCCTTTATAATAAAAAATATATAGTGATGGTAAGTTTAAATTTTAAGCTTTTAATAAGTTTCAATTCATATATTGTTTCTGATTTTTTTATTTAGAGCACCGCGCTCTACTACCTTAATGATTATGGCAAAGCACTTTTTTCAATCTTGGCTTCCCTCACCCGAGAAAGTTTCAAATATGAAATTTCTAAGGATTTTTGGTAAAAAGACCCTTAATCCTGTGCTTTGGTATGTCAATCGAAAATCAATTACCCGAGCTGTTTTTGTCGGAACCTTTTTTGGTTTACTGCCTATCCCTTTTCACAGTGTATTTATTGTGATGGCAGTCTTACTATTTGAGGTAAATTTACCAATTAGCTTAATGCTAGCTTGGCTAAGTAATCCTCTTACTTTAGTTCCTATTCTATATATTGGTTTTTGGTTTGGTGCGCATATTTTTCATGTGCATATGATCAACAAAGAAATGCTGCTGGGTGTATTGCACCAGATTTCCCGCTGGATTACTCATTTCGGCCATGGGCACATTGATTTTAGTCTTGCGAAAATTTTGATGACAGGTCTTGTTGTAGAAGCTTTCGTATTTGCTGTCATTTTATATTTATCTACAGAAATTTTCTGGCGTTGGATGGTCATTAAAAACTGGAAAAGTAGACATCGCCATAAGAAGCAAGAAGAAGAAGTTTTATAAAGACTCCAATCTTCTTGCTTAGTTTTAAATTATTATTTTGGTAGTTTTGATTTCATATACTCTTCAGCTACATTGAGTACATACTCTTGGCAAGCCTCTCCTGTACCAGGGTCGTAAGCCCCATTATTCGTAATATTATTAGATAAGATTCGAACTCCTAAAAAAGGAACATTAAACTGGCTGGCAATTTGTGCAACAGATGCTGCTTCCATTTCTTCGACTGAAGTGCCATAGCGTTGATGGAAGAATTGAATACGATCAAGCTCATTATTCCAGACATCTGCTGAACCAATCGTTCCTTCAACCACCTCACCTTTATCATAACGAACTTTATGTGCCGCCATTAATAACTCTTGGTCACCTTCAAATTTACGAATTGCAATAGGTTCTGGGTCAGACTCATCTGTTGGTAAAACATCAAAAGCCTCAACCCATGTGAGTGAATTTGACCCACCACCTACTGGCTGCTTTGGTGTTCTAAATGCACCAATATTGGTTGCGTATTTTCCTAAGACAATATCGTAAACGTGTAGATCTGGGTCGTGCCCGCCAGATGTTCCCTGATTAATAATTGCTATCGGTTTATAACGTTCAATGGCTAAAGCAGTTGCCGCAGCCGAGTTACTCATACCCATACGGGTTTTAGAAATAATCATTGGATAACCATTATAGGTACCCTTCCAGAATGTCCACCCACCAATGGTTTCAACAGTCTTATTCTCTAATTTTGAAGCCATTCTTTCCGACTCTACAGGTAAAGCACCCTGAATAATAATCGGCTGTAATTTCTGTTTTTGCTCCTGGACTGTAGGTGTTTGTGAAACAGAAGATTCGTCATTATTGCATCCGACTAAAAATAAAGCGCTACATAAACTGATTACGCCAAAAGCACATTTAAATTGCATTTTTTACCCTTTCTTTTTAAAAAGTGTAAAGTAGCAATCTATATGCCAATTTCAAGTTTAGCTTTGTTATTAAGATTCAGTGGTTTAATTTTTTATTTTAACCAGATAATAAAAAACCCGACTTGAAGTCGGGTTTAAATAAATCAGAAGATACGTTTGTCATCACGTGTACGTTGAGGAATTTTTTCAATCTGTTCCCACATCGCCTTAGCAATATCAATATAACTATCAGCTGCATCATCCATTGCTACAACACTAGGTTTGCCCTGATCAGCATGCTCACGGATCTGAGCATTTAGAGGCAAGCGACCTAATAATGGAATATGGTACTGTTCAGAGAGCTTGTCACCACCGCCAATACCAAAAATTTGCTCCTCATGACCACAGTTAGAGCAAATATGGGTCGACATATTTTCAACGACGCCTAATACAGGAATTCCAACTTTATTAAATAATTCGATACCTTTAGTAGCATCTAATAAGGCAACATTTTGTGGCGTAGTCACAATGATTGAACCAGTAACTGGGATACGCTGCGCAAGCGTGAGTTGAATATCACCAGTACCAGGTGGCATATCAATCATCAATACATCTAGATCAGGCCAAAGCGTTTGATTAAATAATTGCATTAAAGCGCCCGTTGCCTTCGGTCCACGCCACGCAACAGGTGTGTTGTTATCACCAGTTAAATGTCCAATCGATAACACAGCCATGCCGTAGGCATCTAAAGGCACAAAATTTTCACTTTCAATAAGAGGAGTTTTGCCAGCATTTCCCAGCATAGTCGGAATACTTGGGCCATAGATATCGGCATCCAACACTCCAACCTTCAGCCCCATTTTTTGCAAGGCAAGCGCTAAATTGACAGTAGTTGTCGATTTACCAACGCCACCCTTACCTGACGAAACTAAAATAACATGCTTAATGCGAGGATGAAGTGGAACATCTCTTTGTTGCGGAGCTGCTTTTTGGATAGGCGGATTATTCGGATCTGGTTCTGATTTAGGTGAAGCATCAAGCACAGGAGGTAAGTTCGAACTTTCTTGTGCAGGGCGCTTTTGTTGAACCACATGTAGATTTAGTTCTTCAATACCACACTTTTCTAAAGCCCCAGCCAAATCATCATGAATTTGCTGCAAGTGCTCTTTTTCATCAGGAAATGTATTAATGGTGAGTTGTAATACTCGACCTTGAACTTGAAGCTGACTAATGCGCTCTTTTAAAGCATCTTTTGAATGCGGTAGTAAATAATTTTGGAGTACCGTTTGGATTTCATCTTCTTTCACTTCTTGTGCGGGTGAAAAAACAGACTTTAATGAAGAAAGCCAAGACATATTGTTTACTCCAAAAACAGATCATTACAGCTTAATGGAGATAGTGTAACAGTATTGATCCGCACTCGCTCACCTTAGGATGAAGAATTGCTAATTTTCAAGCTTCCATCTTTTAGGTAAGGAGTGCAGATTTTAGTTTAAATAAACTTATTCATCAGAATCATGATGCTTCAATTTATTTAACTTATCTGTTGCTGTTTTCTTCAACTCATCAAATTTCGCCGTTGCTTGCGTTTTTAACTCATCAAATTTTGTTGCAGCCTCATCTTTTAACTCTACTGCTTTGGCTTTGGCGTCATCAAGTTTATGACCCGCTTCTGTACGTAAATGATCGAACTTATCTTGCAAGGTATGCTGAGCATCCTCAAGTTTGCCTTTCAAATCATTTGCTTTATCTTCAACTGCCTCTTTGCCAGCAGCTTGTTTCTCTTTTACATTTTCCTTTAAATCATCCAAAGCTTTTTCACCTTGAACTTTTGCATCTGCCACTTTGGCCTTTAACTCATCTACTTTATCTTCAACAGCTTCTTTACCAGCAGCTTCTTTAGCTTTTACGTTTTCCTTTAAATCTTCCAAAGCTTTTTCACCTTGTACTTTTGCATCTGCCGCTTTTGCTTTTAACTCATCTAATTTATTTTCAGTAGTCATCGTTGTTATCCTCGTAGTTAATTAAAAAATTACCTGAATAAGTTATTAGTTATACATCGTTATGGCTTATTTTCTGACCGTAACTGCAATTTGAAACAAAGACAATACAGGAAGATTCAAATATTTTTTGATTTGTTTATCTGTTCTAAAGAGAAACGCTCTCTAACCAAAACCCATTTTTATAGAAACCTCTTGCACCAAGCCAAAGATTATTAATCTTTGCTTATCTCCCTGCATCAGTTAAAATCTTCCACCTTATAAATACGAATGAGAGAATGAAATCCGTGCGTAAAATTTTAGTCACTAATGCCCTCCCTTATGCTAATGGTCCAATTCATATGGGTCATTTACTCGGTTACATCCAGGCAGATATCTGGGTTCGTGCCATGCGAGCAATGGGTCATGATGTGACTTATGTATGTGCGGATGATGCTCACGGTACAGCAATTATGCTACGTGCCGAAGCAAATGGTATTAGCCCAGAAGAGCAAATTGCGAATGTTCAAAAAGAACACATCCGTGATTTTGACGGTTTTGGCGTACATTTCGATCATTACGATTCTACTCATAGCGATGCGAACAAAGCCCGCTCAACAGATATCTATATTAAAAACCGTGAAGCTGGAAATATTGCAGTTCGCCCTGTAACTCAATTATTTGACCCAGAAAAAGGCATGTTCTTGTCTGATCGTTTCATTAAAGGCACATGCCCGAAATGTAAGTCAGAAGACCAATACGGCGACTCATGTGAAGTTTGTGGTACGACCTATAATGCAACTGAATTACTTAACCCACGTTCAACTTTAAGTGGTGCAACACCAGTTGAAAAATCTTCAGATCACTATTTCTTTAAACTACCGAACTTTGCTGAATATTTACAGAAATGGACCCGTGATGAAGGTCGATTACCTGTTTCGATTGCAAACAAGCTAGATGAATGGTTTGAGTCGGGTTTAACCGATTGGGATATTTCCCGTGATGCACCTTATTTCGGTTTTGAAATTCCTGATGCGCCAAATAAATACTTTTATGTTTGGGTAGATGCGCCAATTGGTTATATGTCGAGTTTTGAAAATTACATCAAAACTAAGCGCCCAGATTTAAGTTTTGATGATTTCTGGAAAAAAGACAGTCAAAATGATGTTTACCATTTCATTGGTAAAGACATTGTTTATTTCCATGCATTGTTCTGGCCTGCAATGTTGGGTGGTGCAAACTATCGCACTCCAACTGGTCTTTTTGTAAATGGTTTCTTGACTGTGAACGGACAAAAAATGTCTAAGTCTCGTGGTACTTTCATTAAAGCAGAGACTTATTTACAGCATCTAAACCCAGAATATTTACGTTACTACTTTGCATCTAAACTTTCAGATAAAGTTGAAGACTCTGACTTAAACCTTGATGATTTTATTCAAAAAGTAAATTCTGACTTAGTCGGTAAAGTCGTCAATATTGCTAGCCGTTGTGCTAAATTTATCAACAGTAACTTTAACAATACTTTATCTGCTGAATGTGCAGAATCTGAGTTGGTGCAAAGTTTTATTGATGCAGGTGATTCAATCGCTAGCGCATATGAAGCACGTGAATTCTCAATGGCTATTCGTGAAATTATGGCGCTTGCTGATCGTGCAAACCAATATATTGACGAGAAAAAGCCATGGGCACTTGCTAAACAAGAAGGTCAAGAACAACAAGTTCTTAATGTATGCTCAGTTGGTATCAACTTGTTCCGTCAATTAGCTGTGTACTTAGCTCCAGTTCTTCCAACTTTGGCTGAGCAAGTTCAAGGTTTCTTAAAACTTGAGAGCTTCAATTTCGAGTCACGTAAACAAATTCTTGTAAGCCATGAGATTGCACAGTTCCAACCGCTTATGCAACGTGTTGATCCAAAAGCTGTTGCAGCAATGGTAGATGCATCTAAAGAGTCTTTAGGTACTCCTGCCCCAGAAGCAACTAAAGCAGCGGCGAAAAAGGACAAAGCTGCCGAGAAAAAAGCGGCTCCTGTTCCAGCAGTTGGTGAAGCAGAAATCATTGGGATTGAAGACTTCTTAAAGGTTGACTTACGCGTTGCTCAGGTCGTTGAAGCAGGTACTGTTGAAGGTTCAGATAAATTACTTCAACTTACTTTAGACGTTGGTGAAGCTGAAACACGTAACGTATTCAGTGGTATTCGTAGCCAATATGCACCAGAAGATTTAAAAGGTAAACTGGTCGTTATGGTTGCTAACCTTGCACCACGTAAAATGCGTTTTGGTATTTCAAACGGAATGGTACTTGCTGCTGGAAATGGTGAAGGTATTTTCATTATTTCACCAGATAGCGGTGCAAAACCAGGCGATAAAGTTTCTTAATCTGCCTTCATAAAAAAGCTTCCTAAATTGGAAGCTTTTTTTATTTTTAAAATTCGAGTTCTGAAGAAACATAAATAAGTGAATTTAAATTACGACCACGGCCACCCTTCACAAGGATTATTAAATAAAACATGTATGTTTCCTAACTCCTCATTTGTTAAATAGCCGTTCTTATTTTCATCTAAATAATGAAATAACTCTATATGCTTGTTTTCGCCTTGAAAACGTTTATCGCTCGGCCAGTTATAAGGATAAAAATCCTCAACACGTTGAAACTCTTTTAGGCTGTACATTCCATCATGATTTAAATCATATTTTCCCTGAAAAAGCTCCCAATCTAGAGATGCAGGTTCACATGCATTGACCATATTCAAAATACAGTAAGTCGCACACCCTGCAAGTAACTTAATAGTTGGATTGCTCATGATTATTCGCTTGGATATCGGAAATTTTATAATCCTTTTCATGAACTGGGGTACCAACAATACTCATGGTCCGCTCATTTGCTGGTGGTTGCTTACTCATCGTTCTCATCTCACATCCTGTAGTTAAGATGAGAAAAACTACAGAAATGCTCACCATTAGTTTTTTCATAACGTGATCCTCATTTCTTTTTGTTTTATTTATTAAGTTACCACTTTTTAAATGTTTAAGTGCTAAAAAAGATATTTCAAATTGTATATATTTTACGCAAAAATAAAGCCAGACTATAAACATCTGGCTTTGGATTTTTTAGATATTTTAATTAAAGACTTATCATTTGAAGAAAATTAGCTTTAAACCCAATAGACTCACAATACTTCCAGCAACTCGGTCAACACCAGTTTTTGCCTTTAAATACATTTTTCTAGGCTTCTCTGAAGATAGAAGCATTGCCACACATGAATACCATCCCGCATCGATCATAAAACAAATCACTGGCAATGCAACGTAGTAATAATTTGGGATTTCTTTCGGCAGTAAAGCAGTAAATACACTTGCTAATACAACTGCGATTTTTGGATTACTTAACTGAGTAATCAAACCATATCGATATGCCTGTTTATAGGTCATTTTCGATTTAGCATCATTTTCCATTGCAATTGGTTCTTTGGCATGCTTAATAATTTTAAAAGCTAGCCAAAGTAAATAAAGCCCACCACCAATTTTTAAAATTAAATAAGCAGAAGGTACAGCCAATAAAACTGCTTGTAATCCCATAACAGCTAATAAGCCAAACAGAGCCGCACCTGTCCCCGTTCCTAAAGCCGTGAACAAACCATGTTTACGTGATTTAGAAATTGAATTTTGTGCCACATAAATAAAGCTTGGCCCAGGGCTTATTGCTCCAAGCATCAATGCCATCGCAATTGAAAAAAGAGGAATAAGGGACTCAAACATTGTATTGACCTAGCATTACGCAATTGCGCGGTATTCTACCAGCTTTTTATGACGCATATAAAAATGCAGAAAATATAAATGATGAAAATTGAATTTTCATGTTTTTACAATTTATATCTTCACAACGGACAAAAATGTCCGTTAAATATATAACCTTTAAAACTCCCCAATCGATGACATGAGTAAACGTCAAAAAATTGCTGCCCATAATCGGGATGAATTACTCAATGCAGCCGAAGAATGTTTTCGTATTCATGGCATTAATGTCCCCTTACAAGTTGTGATTGACCACGCTGGTGTAGGACGAGCAACGTTCTATCGTAACTTTTGCGATCGCAAAGCTTTAATTAGCGCACTTTTAGAACGCGCGATTACACAGCTAGAGCAAAAAGCAGCTCATTTTCAACAATTCGAAGACGGTTTATTTCGTTTAATTGAAGGACACATTGGGCAACTTCCCAAGCTCGCAATTTTGCAAGATTTTTGGAGAGTAATTGATCGACAAGACCCAATTATGTTAAAAATCTATGAACGGCGAAATAATGCACTTAATCCACTGATTCAAAAAGCAATAGAACAAAAACTGTGCCGAGCTGATCTAACTGCCGATGACTATGCAATGGTTACTGCAATGTTAGGTTCTTCATTTCAAGGACATGAGCCAGAAGAACAGACTCGCTTAGCAAAACGAGCAATTGAATTACTATTTCATGGTATTCAAATACAAAAAATTCGAGGGATAGAATGAGTAAAACGCCTCGTTATTTAGAAACACCGCCCGACTGGACACCAGAAGAGCAACCGACTCTACCTGGTTCACCAGCAGCTATTGCACACTCTGTACCTAAGCGGTTTATTTACTTTTTTATTGGTTTATTTATCGCTCTTTCGGCAAGCTTAAGTAATGGTTTTATTACGGCAAACTTACCGTTAATCCAAGGTGAATACGGCCTTACACCTTCCGAAGCTGCTTGGCTGCCTGCGGCCTATGTCATGGCAAATGTCAGCTCAAATCTAATTTTGTTTAAAGCCAGACAACAATATGGCCTGAGAGTATTTTCAGAAATAGGACTCGTTATTTTTATTGCGGTTCTTGTTTTGCATATTTTTGTGCATACCTATGAAATGGCACTATTTGCTCGGGTTGTGGCTGGTTTAGCGGGTGCACCACTAAGCTCTTTAGGTATGTATTACACCATGCAAGCCTTTAAAAAAGCAGATATGGCAAAAGGAATATATATCGCCTTCGGCTTTCAGCAACTTGGCGTACCCTTGGCTTGGATTATTTCTCCTTTCCTTGTAAGTACAGACAGTTGGTCTGTTCTTTACACCTTTGAGCTCGGTTTAGCACTTTGTTGTTTAGCCATGGTCGTTTCATTGAAATTACCACGTAGCTTAAGAATTTATGTTTTTGAGAAGCAAGATTTCTTCACCTTTGCTTTACTGGCTCCAGGTTTTGCATGTTTATGTATCGTGCTGACGCAAGGTCCAATTTTATGGTGGTTTAATAGCGAATGGCTTGCCTATATATTAATCGCAGGTTTTAGCTTAGTTGTGCTCGGTTTACTCTACGAACACTATCGCGCCAATCCATTAATTATGACGCGTTGGCTAGGCACCTCTTCGACCCTACGTTTCATTTTTGGTGCTTTTGCTATTCGACTTTTAATGTCTGAACAAAGCTATGCTGCTGTTAACTTCTTAAAAACAATGGGAATGGGACCTGATCAATTTGTTCCACTCTATGTTGTGATATTCATAGGAATTTTAAGCGGAACACTTTTTAGTGCGCTTACTTTTTCACGCGAACGAATTATCTTCCACTTACTTTTTGCAGAGTTTTTGATTCTGGTCGCCTGTGGACTAGATTATCACTTAACCAGTGATGTCCGACCTGTGAACTTCTTTGCAAGTCAATTCTTAGTGGGTTTTGCTGGTGGTTTATTTATTGGTCCATTACTTCTTATCGGGTTTGCACAAACTCTTGCTAAAGGTCCCTCTTATGTAGTGACTTTTATTGTGTTGTTCTCTGCCACCCAAACTTTCGGTGGTCTTGTCGGGTCTTCTTTCTTCTCGACCTATCAACAACATCGTACGCAGAACTATCAGGCAGAGATCATTAAAGATTTAGAACAAGCAGACCCTCTAGTCGCTCAAAGGCTCTCTACCTATCAACGCAGTGCATCAATCACGACTACTGACCCAGCATTACAAACAGCTCAATCCATGCGCTCACTTAATCAAGTGGTCACTCGTGAAGCCCAAGTACGTGCCTACAATGATGTTATTGCTTTAAACGGTATTTTTGCCGTCGCCCTACTCTTATGGGGTGGATTTAATATTGCACGTAGTAAATATCTACAACGCAGAGGAATTAGCCGTCCTTAACGGCTTTCGTATTTGATGAAATAGAAATTGAGATTGATATATGTCAGATGATCAAAATAAACCGGAACAAACGCCTGCTCAGGCACCTGCACCTGCACCTGCACCTGCACCTGCACCTGCAAGTAAACTGATTCCGACAAAACGCTCAACACTATTATGGATGTTAGGTGTTCTTATTGTCGGTATTTTAGTAATTTTATGGGCATGGAGAATCGGACCATTTGCAACAAGTGTTCAGCAAACTGACAACAGTTATGTCAAAGGTAAAACCACGATTTTATCGTCACAAATTAATGGTTACGTTAAAGATGTAGTCGTTAAAGACTTTGACCACGTTAAAAAAGGTCAAGTGCTCATGCATATTGATGCAAGCACTTACGACCAAAAAGTAACGCAAGCAGCTTCTGGGGTTGAACAAGCTAAAAATACTTTAGCTAATCAAACTCAATCCATTGCTCAGAAACAAGCTGATATTGTGGCGGCACAAGCCAAAGTAGATCAAGCAAAAGCTCAATACGAACTCTCTTTAGCACAGCTTAGACGCTATCAACAGTTAGGAAATAGTGGCGCGGCCTCTAAATCTGAACAAGATAAAGCCGCAGCAGATGCCGAAAATAACCTTGCAGCACTGAAACAGGCAGAAGCTAATGTATTAGTTGCAAATGAAGCGCTTAAAACAGCACAAGTCGCAGAAGCTGGTTTAGAAGCACAAGTTTCAAGCGCTAAAGCACAGTTGGACCAAGCACAAACCACCAAAGACTATAGCGTTATTGTTGCCCCGATGGATGGTCAACTTGGCGAAGTTAACCCTCGTGTTGGGCAATATGTAGCCGCAGGCTCACAGTTACTCTACCTGATTCCACAGCAAACTTGGGTAATTGCTAACTTTAAAGAAACCCAAATTGCCAATATGCGGATTGGACAAAAGGCATGGTTCACAGTCGATGCGATGAAACACAAAAAATTTACAGGGCATGTTGAACAAATTTCACCAGCTGCGGGTTCTGAGTTCAGTGTGTTAAAACCTGACAATGCAACAGGAAACTTTACTAAAGTTGTTCAACGGATTGCCGTGCGTATAACCATCGACCCAAATCAGGAAGGAATGGAACATTTACGCCCTGGTATGTCAGTGGTTACTTCTGTCGATACAAATTCGTAAAACAGCTTTTTAAAGTTCTATTTAAAAAGTTACAATGTGATCAATCATTATTTTCTCAATTTCTAATGTTTGATCACATTACTCAATCGGTTCCTTATCAACATATTCAACTACCCTATCCCCTGCATCTCGACATTAAGCGGTTAGATCTAATTCACCCTCAAATTTCAGGTAATAAGTTTTTCAAACTAAAATACAATCTACTTGAGGCACAGCAACAAGAATTATCACGCGTTTTGACTTTTGGTGGGGCTTATTCAAATCACATTGCTGCAACTGCGTATGCAGCTCATCTCTTGGGTTTTAAAAGTATTGGAATTATTCGTGGTGAAGAGTTAGCTGGCAAACCTCTTAACCCTACTTTAGAAAAAGCTCAAAGTTTAGGAATGCATTTACATTTTTTCTCGCGCACTGAATATCGTTTGAGAGATGATGCAAACTATCTTCAACAATTACACAATCAATTTCCTGAAACTTTCATTATTCCTGAAGGTGGCTCTAATGAGCTAGCAGTACAAGGATGTCAGGAAATTCTCAGTCAAAGCGATTTACAAAACTATGATGTAATTTGCTGTGCAGTTGGAACTGGAGGCACGATTTCAGGGCTCATTGAACGAAGTGCACCACATCAAAAGGTTCTAGGGTTTTCAGCATTAAAAGGCAACTTTCTACAACAAGAGATTCAGCAGTGGACTAAAAAACAGAATTGGTCACTGACAGATGCCTACTGCTGTGGTGGTTATGCTAAAACTTCACCTGAGCTATTCGCATTTATCCAAAATTTTGAAGAACAATACGCTGTACCTCTTGAACCGATCTATACGGGAAAAATGATGTTCGGTCTGTTTGACCTTATCAAAAATAATTACTTCCCTGAAGGAACTCGTATTCTAGCAATTCATTCTGGCGGTTTACAGGCTGATATAAGAAACAAGCTAAGCTACTGATTCATTAATTTTTAGGAGATATTGCTCCTCATACCAATAAATGTCTTTAGCACGAGCAAGTGTCGGCATGATAGTATATGCCCCTTTTTAATTTTCAAGATTAATCGAGAATCTCTTATGTCTAACAGTCATGTCGATGTCATTGTCTTAGGTGCAGGTGCTTCTGGACTCATGTTGGCTGCACATGCTGCTAAACGCGGGCGTTCGGTTTTAATTTTAGAAAAAGCCAATAAAATTGGTAAAAAGATTTTAATGTCGGGTGGTGGTAAGTGTAATTTCACCAACCTATATGTAGAACCTGATAACTATATTTCTCATAATCCGCACTTTGTTATTTCTGCCCTGTCACGGTATAGCAACTGGGACTTTATCGGTTTGGTATGTGATTATAAAATTGCCTATGAAGAACGTAAACACGGGCAATTATTTACGCTAAACGGCGCTAAAGAAATTTTAGAAATGCTGGTGAATGAGTGTAATAAAACTAAAAATGTAGATATTCAAACCCATTGCGAAGTTGGACAAATTACACCCTTGGAAAAAGGTGGGTTTTCACTAAACACCAATCAAGGACATTACACTTGTGATTCTTTAGTGATTGCTACTGGGGGCTTATCAATTCCAACATTAGGCGGTTCCGGTTTTGGCTATGAACTAGCACAAAAATTTGGGCATCAGGTTTTCCCAACTCGCGCAGGTCTAGTTCCATTTACTTTTTCAGATCATATTAAAGAAGTCACCACACGCTTAAGTGGTAACGCTTTGGATGTAACGTTAAGCAACTCAAAGAATAGCTTTACTGAAGCATTATTATTTACCCATCGCGGTTTGAGTGGACCAAGTTCTTTACAGCTTTCGAACTATTGGAATTCAGGAGAAAGTTTTAAAATTGACTTTTTCCCAAGCCAAGATTTAGCGACTTATTTAAAAGATAAAAAGAAAACACAGCCTAAAGTTTTATTACGTACTCTTCTTAATGAATTCACTGCCAAAAGTATCATCCAAGAGTTACAACAACTCATATGGTCAGAGCAGAGCGAAACAGCGATTGGTAATATCAGTGATGCACAGCTAGATCATATTGCCGAGCAGTTACATGGCTTCGCAGTTAAACCGTCTGGAACAGAAGGATATCGTACCGCTGAAGTTACTTTAGGCGGAATAGATACAACAGAAGTATCTTCCAAAACTATGGAAAGTAAAAAGCAGAAAGGATTGTTTTTTGTTGGCGAAGTACTCGATGTAACTGGCCATTTAGGAGGTTATAACTTCCAGTGGGCGTGGTCTTCTGCCTATGCTGCTGCCCAATACGTATAAGCTAATTTGAGTTTTTCGAACTATTTGATGCGTTCTGTGAATCTTGCGGCTGAGAAGTAGTCTGTTTCGAGCTTTCCGACTTACTAAATACAAATTTATAAGCACTCGCTAAAAAACCTACCGTAATTCCGGCAATGACAATTGGTGCTAAAAAACGACCTGGTTTCTTCATCGTATTTTCCTCACTTATTTGTTTTTATAACGGCCAAAAAGAACGACCACTCAATATAGAGTGGTCGAACTTATCACAAAAATCAAAGATTTTTTGTACTGTTTATCTGAAATTTAATTCACCTTTCTTAAATTTCAT
The DNA here is from genome assembly GCF_031799075.1 of Acinetobacter sp. V91_7. Lineage (NCBI taxonomy): Bacteria > Pseudomonadati > Pseudomonadota > Gammaproteobacteria > Moraxellales > Moraxellaceae > Acinetobacter > Acinetobacter sp. V91_7. The sequence continues at coordinate 87,287 of NZ_JAVQNT010000041.1, read as the reverse complement.
CATTTTCACCTGTAGAGCCAAACGGTTTATTCACTGGGGGTTTTGCTGGATTCACCTGTGCAGAATCTGCTGGTTTTGCATCAGATGAAACTGTAGATGGTGGAGTCGTTGGCGCAGATGTAGTTGTGGCTGGAGCCGCACTACTCGTGCTAGAAGGTGGCTGATAAAGAGGATTTGGTTGATTCGCTTCTTTTTTAGCTTTATCTAACAAATCAGTTAAAAGTCGTTCTGCTGGTTGGCGACCACCTAAACCGAATGCAAGAGCGAAAGCAACTGCAACTGCACCTAGAGTCAAACCGAATGCAAGATTAACAATTGAATCTGCAATACCCATGGCTCTTAAACCAAGCGCAAGTACTAGACCAATAATTAAGACACGAACTAAGCTAGCTAACCAACGCGAGCTATTATATTCACCACGTTGCACCACGTTCGCCACAACATTTGCGAGCCAGAAGCCAATAACCAAAATAACAGCACCTAACAGAATGTTTGCACCGAAATGGATAAACATTGCGATTAGACCACTGATTTGATCGAAACCAAGACGATCTGCTGCTTCAGATACTGCAAAAAGCATGGTGAAGAATACGATTAGGCAACCGACAGCACTAGAAACTTTAGTTTGACCTAAAAAGCGTTGTACATCTAATTTGGCAGGAATTTCATCGACACCAGTCCCAGCGATTAACTCTGCAACCAAACGCCCAACAAAACGAGAAACAATATAAGCAACCAGTAAAATTAAACCAGCCGCAATAATGTTTGGAATTGCCTGCAAGATTTCATTCAGCATTGCTGTCGCTGGCTGAGAAATTGTCTCAATACCTAAAGCTTCGAACGCTACAATCAATGTCGTAATAATAATGATGGCAAAAACAAATGAACCTAAGAATTTGCCTACATTAGAGCTTTTGAAAAGACCAATTTTTTCCGCTTGAGCCTGAACACCTAAGCTATTTATTAAACCTTCAACAATACCGCGTACAATTTTTGCCAAGATATACCCAACAAAAACGATAACGCCAGCAATAAAGATATTAGGTAAGAAGGCTACTGCTTCATTTACCATATTCTGAACTGGAATCAGTAAGCCTGTTAGTCCTAATATTGAAAGAACAATCGGAAGGAAAAGTAACAATACAAGCCAGTAAAGAATTTCACCGATATTTTGGCTAATTCCACCTACACCAACTTCTGTACTGAGCTTATCGTCAAGCTGGGTTCTGGATAAAACATTGGTAACCCCTGCTCGCACCAGTCGAGCAACGATCCAACCAATAAAACCCACCACCACAGCAGCAATAATATTTGGAATATAGACGAGTACCTGATTCACCATATTGCTGAACGGGCCACTCACTCCACTAATGTTAAGTACATTTAGAGCCGCAACAACAGCTAAGATTAAGATAAACCAGAATACGACCTTGGAAATTAAGCCTTCAATATTTGGGGCTCGGCCAGTGGCTGAAGATAGTTTGGCATTGGTATTTACTTTTTGTAGTAGCTTTTTCACACCTGCCGCTACCAATAAAGCAATTATCCAACCCACTAATAAGATCACTATTGCAGCCAGAATAGGATGGAACTGATCCCAGTAATACATCGCATCAAATTGAGCGCCGCGAGGCCCATCAAAAAATTCATTCATATTGTTATGTCCTCAATTGTTCTGTTCTTTTCAGTGTTATCTCTAGGAAACACCATTCGTTGTAAAAATGACTATGAATGCGGTCTATCTCACCTTATGTTTTGAATATTTTCTAATCAACACACTTCTGCATAAATACAACAAATTGATGCAAAAGGTTGCAAAAAAGCCTTTAGGTCTTCACCTAAAGGCTTGATATCAAGATATACTGGTTAAATTATTACCTCTTTTTAACCTATATAGGTCTTTAAATTAGAAGCATTCGAAATGACATGTGGCACAGGCTCATGTTGCATAGCACCTTCTTCTTTAGGCACTTTGCTATGATCAGCTATCATATAAACTACAAGGGCAAGAAGAAAAAGCCCAACAATAATTAAAATATAAACTGGTAATCTTCTTTTTTTCGCAGTTTCTTCAGGACTCGTCACATGAGGTGGTTTTGAAAAATCATGCATCTTCTTTCCCCTCTTCTATTATCATTAACTTATACTCATCATAGCAATTTGCTTTGTTGCATTGTGTGAAAAAGCATTATGCGAAGGTGTCTGGGATTGCAAAACTCTACTTTTAAAACAATAGAAATAGTATAAAATTTGCACACATCAATTTAAGCAATTAAAAATAATATCTAATTATTTACGAACTTCGTCTATGTCCCATTTGTAATACAATATGTTTTAACGCTTACTTTTTAGAAAATAGGCTATAATAAGCCCCCATGTTTTAAAGCTTCCCTATTTTATGATGTATCGTCAGCAAAATGTAACTCTTGATCTCGACACTGACGTCACACATCAATGTTATATCCACCAGACAAGAGACGAACATCTCATTGGTATTATTGAATTTAATAAACCAAGTTATGAACTCAAATGGGGTGATCTGGAATATTTTCGTCGTCGTACTGAAGAATTTTCAGTTATGCCATTTCCTGACTGCATTAACGCCATGATTGTTGATATTCGTAATATCAATATTTTTCTGGACAATGAAGTTCCGATTTTACCTTGGCGTTTACTTGAAGAAGACTGTCCTGTTCGCTTAGTTGTTCCCCAAGACCGTTTAGAACATTATGCAGGCCTTTTTGAACCTACTTGGCTTTCAAGCGATGTAGACAGTGCGATTTCCGAAATTCGTGAATTTATGGATATGTTTGTCCATTAATAAACATATCCATAAAAATAATTTTAAAGTTCTTTTAATTGTCGTTTGTTACCAGTAATTTTCTACTGCAATATTTCCCTCACCTCGACGATTCATCGTCAAACCACGGCGCTTTAAAGCTTCTTTCGTGTCATCCACCATTTGTGGGTTTCCACAAAGCATGACATGGCTTGTTTCGGGGCTCAATTCTATACCAGCAGCTTTTTCTAATTCACCGTTTTCAATCAAAACCGGTAAACGATCGTGTAACTGTGCTGATGGATCACGAGTAATAATTGAAATAAATTTAAAACCGACGTGCCCTTCCCCAAAAGTTTCAGCAATCTCTTGAATACGATCGACATAAGCTAATTCAGCAGCTGTACGTACACTGTAAACCAAATTGATCTTTTGATATTTCGACCATGTATCGAAGTCTTGTAGCATCGATAAAAATGGAGCTAAGCCAGTACCTGTTGCTAATAACCATAACTCATGCGGTAAAGGCTGTTGATAGCGAGCTAAAGTAAGATAACCATAAGGTATTTTTTCTAAATAAAGCTCATCTCCTACCTTCAAATGTTGAAGATTTGAAGTAAATGCGCCTTCAGGTACCACAATCGAGAAAAACTCTAGCGTTTCATCAAATGGAGAAGACACCACCGAATAGGCACGAACAACAAGTTCTTCTCCAACTTTCAGTCCAATACGTGCAAATTGCCCAGCAGTAAATTTAAAATGTGCAGGGCGAGTCATGGTGAAACTAAAAAGAGTTGGAGTCCAGCGGTGTACAGATAAAACTTTTTCTACGCTAAATTTTTCAATTGACATGATTTCAACGTGGCATGAAATAGTGCGCTCATGTTAGCATGACAGTCGAAATAATGAATACTTTTAAACGTTAAGGCTTTTTAAACATGCGCATGACATTACGCCAGTTGGCTGTTTTTGTAGCAGTCGCTCAAGAAGGAACTGTCACCAAAGCCAGTGATGCGGTCAGACTGACGCAAAGTGCAGCAAGTATGGCTTTAGCCGATTTAGAGGATGGTCTTGGTGCCCCTCTATTTGATCGTTTAGGTAAACGACTACAACTCAATGATCTTGGTCGCTTTCTATTGCCACAAGCACTAGAGATATTAGGTCGCTGTGAAGCTTTTGAGCAAGCTGCAAAAGGTGAGTTACAAAGTATTGACTTACGTATTGGGGCAACTCTAACGATCAGTGATTACCTCATGCCAGATTTAATGGCGAACTTTTTACAGTATCACCCCAAAGCACACTTGCAATTACAGGTGGGCAATACACGCCAAATGATTGAAGCTGTCAATCAGTTTCAGCTTGATTTAGCATTAATTGAAGGCTCGTGTCACCTACCTCAACTTCAATGCATTCACTGGCGTGATGACGAGCTTGCAGTATGTTGCTCCCCTAATCACCCTCTAGCACGTTTAAATCGTCCTTTAACAGCACATGATTTTTATCAAGTTGAATGGATTTTACGTGAAGAAGGTTCGGGAACTCGTGAAGTGTTTGACAATGCTATTTTGCAAGATCTACCAGACGCTAATATTCGCCTAACCCTAGGTCACAATGAAGCAATCTTGAAAATCGTTGCTGGTGGTTTAGGAATGTCTTGTATCTCTAAACTCGCTATTGAACCTTTAATTGAAAAAGAACAATTAGTTATTTTAGAAACGCCATTCTGGCAACTTACTCGCCCACTTTACATGTTGGTACACCGTCAAAAATACCAAGGTCCTGGCCTCAAAGCATTCTTACAATTCTGTGAAGAGCAGGTTTAAGACCTGATCTTCTAGTGCCATCTTGAGTTGTTCTCAAATAACTCACCATTCTTTTCATTTTATTATTTATTACTTAAAACAATTAAGGGAAGTTAACACTTCCCTTAATTTTGTATTACTTACTCGTTCCACAAACGATCAAAAATCTTCTTTGCTGCTCTTAGCTAAACTCTGCACCAAGATAGCTTTGAGCATTGAGAACACTATTAGCGTCGAAAATGTGATAACAACTCTGTTGTAATCGCTTTATTATGATCGGTGATTTGAGTTTTTTTGGTTTTAGAAGGATTAGGATCGATACGTTCAATCTTTATAGCCTTAAATTTCCCCTGATTATCTACAGCGAGAAATTTCACTTTTTCATTTCTTTTCGGCTCCCCTTCTGATGCAGGAAAATCCGAAATATGAAAGAAAATATCTCCTTCAGCCGTTCCAATAAAACCAAATCCTTTGTCAGGATCATATTGTTTAACTTTTCCGGTATAAAACTCTTGCTTCATGATCTTTACCCTACTTTTTCAATACTGTTATTACAGCAGAAAATTAAAAAGAGACTTTCAATCCGCCCTCAAAACTTTACGGTTTGATTAAGTCTCTTTTTATCATTATTTCAAAAATTAGTCTTTTTGGACACTACCAAAAATTTTATCGCCCGCATCGCCTAAACCAGGAACAATATAGCCTTGTTCATTTAAGCCATTATCAATAGATGCTGTATAAATCTGTACATCTGGATGAGCTGCTTCAACTTTAGCAACACCTTCTGGGGCAGCAACTAATACCATAACACGTATATCTTTACAGCCACTCGCCTTTAACACATCAATTGCAGCAACTAATGAGTTACCTGTTGCCAACATTGGATCGATAATCATTGCAAGACGATTAGCAACATCTGGAACTAATTTTTTATAATAAGTACGAACTTCTAATGTTTCTTCATTACGTTCAAGACCTAAAACACTAACTTTTGCACTTGGAATCAGATTAAGTACGCCATCCAGCATACCAATTCCTGCACGTAAAATCGGTACAATCGTTATTTTTTTACCAGCAATACGCTGAGTAGTAACAGTTCCGGCCCATCCATTAATTTCACAATCCACAACTGGTAAATCTTTTGTTGCTTCATACGTCAATAACATAGTCACTTCCTGAGCAAGCTCACGGAAATTCTTAGTACTGATGTCAGAACGACGTAACAAACCTAATTTATGACGAATAAGTGGGTGACGAATTTCTTGAATGGCCACAGATGTTACCTAAAAATATAAAAACGTATTTATTATAATCTTTTTTTAATGCCCAATAAAAAAAAGCCTCCAGATTTGGAGGCTTTTTTGTACACTAGGATTATTGTTGTTGTGAAAGCATGAAATGTAATGGAGATAAAATTTCTGCTTTTAATGCCAAATTAATCATTGGATCTGGGTAAACACCCAAAATAATAACTAATGCAGCAGCAGCCAATACCATTAAACCACCTACTTTTTGACCCCAATGAGCATCTGCATCAATACGAGGAGTTTCTGGTGGTGTCATATACATTACAACCATCACACGTAAGTAATAGTACAAACCAATACCACTACCCACAATAATCATTGCAGCCAAGAACCAGTGTTGAGTTGTTACAGCAGCCATTACCACTAAGAACTTACCAATGAAGCCCGCTGTTAATGGAATACCAGCCAAAGATAACATCATGACTGTTAACGTTGCTGTAAGTACTGGACGACGCCAGAACAAACCACGGTAGTCTGCAAGACTTTGTGCTTCATCTACGTTGTTATATGGGCTAGACATTAACGCTACCGCACCAAAAGCACCGATAGTTGTTAATACATAAGACACCACATATACAGTTACGCTACCCAAGCTCGCATAAGTCATGCTAATTAACGCAATTAACAAATAACCAAAATGAGCAATAGATGAATAACCAAGAATACGTTTTAAGTTAACTTGACGAACAGCGAGTAAGTTACCAACTAAAATCGACAATACTGCAATGATTGTCAAAATAGTGACTAACGAGTCCACCATAATTGCGCCTGAAGCAAGCATATAGCGTACGAACAAACCAATTGTTGCAACTTTAGCAGCAGTCGCCAAGAAAGTTGCCATTGGCGCTGGTGCACCAGCATAGACATCTGGTGTCCATTTATGGAACGGCGCAAGCGATAATTTAAATGCAACAGCAAAGATAATGAGTGCTAAACCTAATAACACCATTGGCTGTTTGATTGCACCAAATAACGCCTGTACAGAATCATAGAATGAAAGCGAACCAGTATATGCATAGATATATGCCATACCCATCAACAACATTGCAGAAGCTGTCGCTGAAAGTACAAGATATTTAATACCAGCTTCAAGTGAACTACTACGTTGATAGGTATAAGCAAGTAAGCCATATACAGGGATCGACATTAACTCAAGGCTAATGAAGAACGATGCATAGTGAGAACTTGCAACCATCAACATTGCACCTGCTACTGAAGCAAGTAACAAAAGATATAGTTCTTCACGGTTATCTTTATAAGTTTCGATGTAAGCATGAGACAAAGTACAACAAGCCAATGCCGCAATCAAAATCATAAATTGATAGAACATGGTAAATGGATCAACCATAAACATGCCCATCACATTTGCCGGTACAAACTTACCGCCAAATACTGCAAATAAAATATAAAGTGCAGCGAGGTTTAGACCAACAACAGAAGTTGTTGCGATTAAATTATGATTACGCTTAATAGAAATTAACAGCATGACGACGATTGTTGTCAAAGCAACAATCATCACCGGAGCTAAAGGCATAAGCGTAGAGAGTGATACTGTGAAGTTCATGATTATTGGATCTCCACATGGTCAAGTTGAGTAGCTGTTTGCTGAACAGTTTCAACGACTTCTTGAACTGGCATATAACTATTGACCAACCACTGCATGCTTGAATGAGACATATCCAAGAATGTTTGTGGGTAGATACCAAGCCAAACGAGACCAATCGCACAAATCATCAAAATACCAACTTCACGAGCAGATAAGTCTTTTAGTGGACTAGTGTAGTGTTGCTTTTGTTCAGGGTTTGGTTCACCAAATAAAGCACGGTGAATCAAGATCAAGCCATATAAGCCTGCAAATACAAGGCTGATAGAAGCAAGAATCGTGAAGACAGGATATTTATTAAATGAACCCATTAAGATCAGGAATTCACCAATAAAGTTACCCAAACCTGGCACGCCTACAAGAGCAGCTACGAAGAACATCAAGAAAAATGGCAAGTACTGAAGCTGGCCACGAAGACCACCCATTAAACGTAAATCACGTGTATGTAAACGTTCGTAGATCTGACCAGACATAATGAACAATGCAGCTGATGACAAACCATGTGCCAACATCATGATCATTAGACCTTGGAAGGTCAAAATGTTACCTGCGTAAATTGCAAGTAAAATAAAGCCCATGTGTGAAATCGACGTATACGCAAGTAAACGTTTCATGTCAGTTTGCTGGTAAGCACACCATGCGCCGTAGAAAATACCAATCAAACCGAAAATAATCGCAATATCTGCAAACTGAGCAGAAGCTGTCGGGAAGAATGGAATTACAAAACGAAGCAAGCCATACGCAGCTGTTTTAATCAAGATACCCGCTAAGTCCACAGAACCTGCTGTAGGAGCTTGAGCATGCGCATCTGGCAACCAACCATGTAATGGAAACACTGGTAACTTCACGGCAAAACCAATGAAGAAACAGATCATGAAACCATAAGCTAGGTTCGCAGGTAAGTGGTTGGCTACAGCTAATAAATAGTTGTAATCGAAACCGATCATGCCTGTCATCATGTAGCCATAAACTACAAGACCAAGGATACCAATTAACATCACTAAACCAGCGATTTGTGTATAAAGGAAGAACTTGGTAGCTGCGTAAACACGTGAACGACCGTTTGAACCTTTATGACCCCATAACGCAATCAAGAAGTAGATTGGTACAAGCATCATCTCCCAGAAGAAGAAGAACAAGAACAGGTCAATCGCTAAGAATACACCGATAACGCCACCTAAGCTCCATAAGAGGTTTAAGTGGAAGAAACCAACGTTCTTTTGAATTTCGCCCCATGAACAACCAACAGCCAGTACACCAAGTAACGCTGTTAATAACACCATGAGTAAAGATAAGCCATCCACAGCAAGGTGAATGCCGATACCGAGTGATTGAATCCACGGTAAATAGAACTCAGCAGTCCAAGTTGGGATTTTTGAACCCAACTCATAGCTATAAGTTCCACTTTGCCAAAGTGCAAGACCTAAGCCCAAAGTAATGAGCATACCAATTAAGGCAATCCAGCGTGGCAAAGTTTTGTCGAGCTTATCGACTAACCAACAAATAAAACCAGCAATGAACGGAACAAGAATCAGCGCGGGTAAAATTAAATTGTTTTCCATTTTATTTCCCCACTACCTGAATAACGATCAAGATCATCAATAACACCACTACACCGAGTGACATACTTGATGCGTATTCACGCAATGAACCGGTTTGACGTGAGCTTGTAAAACTATTTCCGCCTTTCACAAGTGCAGGAAGAACTAGCCACAAACTGTCAATCGGATCACGGCCAAAGATTTTGGCGAAGAATAAATAAGGTTTAACAAAAACGATGTCATACAATGCATCAAAACCAAAAGCAGTACGGCAAATATGCGCCAGACCTGCACCCAAACTTGTTTGAGCAAATGATTTCACGGCACCATAAGCAAATGTAAATAATGCTATACCAACAACTAGACCAACTAGCGCAATGCCTACTGCTAAATGCTCTGCCCCATGCATGCCTTCTACAAATTGTTCAGCCACATGGAATTCAGGAATTTTTGCAGTATTAAGAATACCAGCTACAGGTGCTTTTAATACGGCACCAACAAAAGTAGACAGTACAGCTAAAATGCCCAATGGAGCCCAGTACGTTGCACCTTTAATTTCATGGTAAGGCGTGTTTTCTTGACCAAAGAATACAACCCAGATTAAACGGAATGTATAAATCGAAGTAAGGAATGCACCTGCTACACCCACCCAATATAAGGTGTGGTATAAAGCAACTGATTGGCCTTGTACCCAAACTTCACCAAGAATCGCATCTTTAGAGAAGAAGCCAATCGTCAAGAATGGAATCGCTGCTAATGCACCGCCACCGATCGCGAAACAAGCAAACAGGAATTTGTTACGTTTGAACAAGCCACCCATTTTGAAAATGTTTTGCTCGTGGTGGTAAGCCAGAATCACCGCACCAGAAGACAAGAATAATAATGCCTTAAAGAATGCGTGAGCCAACATGTGGAACAAGCCAGCTTGATAAGCTTCAGCACCTACAGCCATAAACATATAGCCAAGCTGACTCATTGTTGAGTAAGCCAAGATACGTTTGATGTCTGTTTGAACGAGTGCGGCAAAACCTGCAACTAGCAAAGTCACGGCACCTGTTACCGAAATGAATTGCATCACTTCAGGCGCAAGTTCAAATACGCTGAATAGACGGCAGCATAAATACACACCAGCCGTTACCATTGTTGCAGCGTGGATTAATGCAGAAACAGGTGTTGGACCTGCCATTGCATCTGCCAACCATGTTTGTAATGGAATTTGAGCAGATTTACCAGCCGCACCCAAGAACAACATTAATGCAGTCCAGATCGTAAGTGACGAACTCTTCGTCATTACTTCTGCTGCGTGTTCAACGATGTACTGAGTATTCAACGTACCAAATTGTTGGTAAAGCAAGAATAAAGCAATAAGTAAGAATACGTCACCTACGCGGGTAACTGTAAATGCTTTGATCGCAGCCCAACCATTTGCAGGGTTTGCATAATAGAAACCGATAAGCAAATAAGAGCAAAGACCTACGCCTTCCCACCCTAAGAATAACAACGCCAAGTTGTCGCCTAATACAAGCACAAGCATGCTGGCAACAAACAGGTTGAAATAAGAGAAGAAGCGCGCATAACCTTCTTCACCACGCATGTACCATGATGCAAAGATGTGGATTAAGAAACCAACACCCGTAACCATGCCCATCATGAGTAAAGATAAGCCATCTAAATGTAAGCTAATGCCCGGCGCAAAACCGCCAACATTGAACCATGTCCACAGATTTTGAACAAAAACTTGCTGACCACTTGTGGTAAATGCCATTCCAGCAATCAATGCAAATAATGCAGATAAACCTACAGAACCCACACCAATAATTGCTGCAACATTTTCAGAGAGTTTGTCTCGTCCTGCCGCCAATAAAATAAAACCGATTAGCGGAAATAATACTGTTAGATATAAATAACTCATCCGCGCATCTCACTAGCAGCATCCACATCCAAATGATGGAAGCGATGATAGAACTGAAGGACAATCGCAAGACCGATACATGCCTCTGCTGCTGCAAGGGTCAAAATCAGAATGAACATCACTTGTCCATCTGGTTGTGCCCATACGCTACCCGCAAGAACAAATGCCAATGCAGCAGCATTCATCATGACCTCAAGGCTCATTAACATAAATAATAGGTTGCGTCGCACCATTACACCGTAAAAACCGAGTGCAAAAAGGATGGTTGCAACAATCAAACCATGTTCTAAAGGAATCTGGCCCATTATTCTTTTTCCTCTTCTGCACCTGGTTCACGTTTACCTAAGTGGTATGCTGCAACAAGGGCTGCTAGCAATAACATCGCGGCAACTTCAACCAATAGTAAATAGTGAGTAAAGAGTGCTTGACCAACTACTTTTGGTCCAATCACTTGTGCCCCAAGTGGTGCTGAAATTGTGGTGTATTCACCACCAAGCATCCAAACCAAAAGCAAGCCGAGTAAGAAACTCATGAGTGCTGGATATGCCCAAGCATCTGAAGAAAGCCATTTACGTTCTTGTTCTACAGTGTGTTGACCCAAATTTAGCATCATCACCACGAAGACAAACAGAACCATAATTGCTCCGGCATAAACAATGATTTCAAGAGCACCTGCAAAAGGCGCCCCCACGATCATGAAAATACCAGCAACAGCAAGCAATGAAACAATTAGACTAAGTAAAGCGTGTACAGGGTTCGTGTTAGTCACTACACGAACCGTAGAAACGATGGCCACGAGTGCCATCAAATAAAACGGCCACATCATGGTAATAGACTCCGTACATCGATTGGTGCACTTTCTTTTTGCGCCTGACCTTTCTCTTTACCGTTAATCGCCATACCAGCTACACGGTAGAAGTTGTAGTCTGGGTATTTACCCGGACCTGAAATGAGTAAGTTTTCTTTCTCATAAACCAAGTCTTGACGTACATATTCACCAAGTTCGAAATCTGGTGTCATCTGAATCGCAGTTGTTGGACAAGCTTCTTCACACATACCGCAGAAAATACAGCGTGAAAAGTTGATACGGAAAAATTCCGGATACCAACGTCCATCTTCTGTTTCTGCTTTTTGTAATGAGATACAGCCAACTGGACACGCAACCGCACATAGGTTACATGCCACACAACGCTCTTCGCCATCTGGGTCGCGCGTCAACACAATACGACCACGAAAGCGTGGCGGCACAATCTGTTCAGCCGGTACTTCTGGATATAAAATCGTGTCACGTTTACGCGTTACATGGCTAAATACCATAAATAACGAACGTACAATCGATCCGAATCCAGCTAGAAATTTATACATTTTGTACTCCCTGCTGTCCTAGGCCTGATTCATCAGAATCACAGCACCAGTCACTAACAAGTTGACCAACGCCAATGGCAAACAAATTTTCCAACCAAAGTTCATGACTTGGTCATAACGTGGACGCATTAAAGAACCACGAGCCAAAACAAACATCATTACAAAGAATGCTGTTTTAATCACAAACCAGAATACTGGCGGAACAAATGGAATTTCTAAATTGAATGGCGCTAACCAGCCACCGAAGAATAAAGTTACGATCAATGCAGAAATAAGTACCACGTTGACATATTCAGCAACGAAGAACATACCCCATTTCATACCACCATATTCAACATGGTAACCTTCAGCCAATTCTTGTTCTGCTTCTGGTTGGTCAAATGGATGACGGTGAGTTACCGCAACACCAGCAACCACAAAAATCAAGAAACCTAAGAATTGTGGAATGACGAACCAAACATCGCGTTGTGCTTCAACAATTTCACGAAGGTTAAATGAGCCTGCAATTGCAACTACACCCATCAATGAGATACCCAAGAACACTTCATAAGAAATGGTTTGAGCAGCTGAACGTAAACCACCAAGCAATGAGTATTTGTTATTTGAAGCCCAGCCACCAAACAATACTGCATAGACTGCAATACCAGCCATTGCCATGAAGAACAACAAACCGATACTCATGTCGGCAACACCCAGTGAAGGACTCACCGGGATAACCATGAATGAAAGAACCGCTGTTGCCATTGCAACAGCTGGTGCTAAACGGAATGTAAGCTTGTCAGCAAATTTTGGTGTCCAGTCTTCTTTGAACATGATCTTGAGCATGTCGGCAACGATCTGGAACATACCACCAGGACCAACACGGTTTGGACCATAACGGTCTTGCCACAAGGCAAGCAAACGACGTTCAATAAAAGACATCAACGCGGCAACTAAAACAACCACAAGCAAAATCACAACTGCTTGAACTACAGCATAAGCAATTGGCCAGTTCTCAGCCCAAAGTGGCGTTTGACGTATAATTTCTTGATTCATGAATTACACTCCTAAAGCCACTGAAACAGGCTCAGCTAGTGACACCATTGGTGCTAAACCAACTGGGTAACCAATATAACCTGTAGGTAAATATTCAATTACTTGTACAGGCAAGCTCACACTGGTTTCGCCTGCTTTTACTGTAATGCGTTGACCTTCTTGAAGGTTCAAACGACTTGCATCTTGTTCGCCCACTGCAAACATAGCTTCTGGAATACGAGTTTCCATTGCAGGTGTTTTAGTAGTGAATTCACCAGAACCAAAAATATGATGCATTGGTACTAAACGGAAACTTTCAGGGTTTGCAACTACCGCTACTGGAGCAACATAGCTACGTGCAGGGCGTTTTGCCAAGCGATCGAATAAACGAACACCAGAATCACCACCTTTTAAGTGACCACCCACTTCATCTTGGTATTTGTTCCAAGATTGTGGAGAGTTCCAGCCCGGAGCCCATGCAAATGGTACTAATGATGATGCTTTTTGCGGACCAACATAACCTTCCATTGAGAATGTTAATGCTGAATCTAGATCTGTAGGCTGTTTAGGCTCATGAACCGATAACGGCGCACGCATTGCTGTACGACCTGAATAACGACGTGGTTCACGTGCAATTTTCAAACCATGTACACGGTAACCTGCATCAGGCGCCACATCTTGAATAGCTTCAAGTACTGGTACATTTTTTACGATGCTTTCAATCACATCATCAAGCAATGTCCAGTCTACGCCTTTACCTTTAATGCCAGTTTCAATGGCATGTAACCAACGCCATGATTCTTTAATTGCATATTCAGGTTTGTAGTAACTTGGATCGTAAACTTGATAGAAACGCTGTGCACGACCTTCTTGGCTTACAACAGTACCGTCACCTTCCGCAAAGCTTGCTGCTGAAAGTACAATATCAGCCTGTTTCACAGTTTCAGTTTCACTGTGATCAAGCACAATTACTGTTTCAGCTTTATCAAGTGCAGCCTGCACTTGTACAGCAGGTAAGCGACGGAACAAGTCATTTTCAACAATAACAAGTGTGTCGTAGTCTTGAGCAAATGCTTGTTCGAGGCTTAAGCCACCAAACAATGCCAAGCCCATCGAGTTCACTTCAGGAACCACAAGACTTAAACCAGCTTTAGAACCTAAGTTCTGAGTCAACTCAGCCGCAGCTTCCATAATAGAAGCATCTTGCAAGCTAGTACCCGCAATGATTAATGGCTTGTTTGCTGCTTTTAACGTATCAGCAATGGTTTGAGCAAATGCTTTTGCATCGTCATCTAAACCATTCACTGTTTCGCCTTTCACTGCCGCAGCTACTGCAAAACCTAAACGAGCAATGTCATTTGGAGAAGCAACAACTTCACCAGTTGCAACATCGGCAAGACGAGTTTGAGTTGCAGCCAAGATATAGATCGGAGATTTTGCTTCTTGACCAATACGTTGTACAGGCTCAGCTAACCAGTCTGGGGTACGTGTTTTTGCAGCCATTTCACGAGCTTTGTTTTTCGCAGCTTGACGAACTGACAAGGCCATACGTGGTGCAGTTTGAGTCAGGTCTTCACCTAAAATCAAGACAGCATCATAGCTTTCGATTTCACGCATGTTCGGGTTGTAAATACCCTCGGTTTGCATGATAGATGCAGCAAGTTCAACAAGTTTTTGCTCTTTTTGTGCAACACCAGTTGAGTAATTTGCCTGACCTACAAGCTCACGTAATGCATAGTTCGATTCCAAGCTTGCGCGCGGAGAACCGATACCCAAAACTTTTTTGCCTTGAAGCTTCGCAATCGTTTGATCTAAAGCTTGATCGACAGAAACAGTTGCAACAGTTTCACTGTTACGGAACTGAGGCTGACGTGGACGGTCTGCACGGTTTACATAACCTGTGCCAAAACGACCTTTGTCACAAAGGAAGTATTGGTTAACCGAACCATTGAAACGGTTTTCTACACGACGGATTTCACCATAACGCTCACCCGGAGAAATGTTACAACCAGAAGAACAGCCTTGACACACGCTTGGTGCATACTGCATGTCCCATTTACGGTTATAACGCTCTGAATGAGTCTTATCAGTGAATACACCTGTTGGACATACTTCAGTCAAGTTACCCGAGAATTCAGATTCTAAAGTACCTGATTCTGGACGACCAAAGTAAACACGAGATGCATTGGCATACACACCAAAGTCCGTACCACCTGCATAGTCGTTGTAGTAACGAACACAACGGTAACAAGCAATACAGCGGTTCATTTCATGTGCAATGAATGAGCCGAGTTCTTGGTTGTAATGCGTACGTTTTGTAAAACGGTAGCGACGACGGTCATGACCAGTCATCACAGTCATATCTTGTAAATGACAGTGACCACCTTCTTCACAGACTGGACAGTCGTGCGGGTGATTCGTCATCAAAAATTCAACAATAGATGCACGGAAATCTGTTGCTTCTTTGTCTTCAATCGAGATATAGGTATTGTCAGATGCTGGTGTCATGCATGACATGACCAAACGACCACGCGTATCTTCTGGATTCGCATATTGCGTAACAGCACATTGACGGCAAGAACCAACCGAACCTAAGGATGGATGCCAACAAAAATATGGGATGTCGATGCCCAGACTCAAACATGCTTGTAGCAAGTTTTCCGAGCCGTTGACTTCATACGATTTTCCATCGACATGAATTGTAGCCATAAGTCGAATTCCTTAAGCTTGTTCTACGTTGCTGGTTTGCACGACAGGACGAGTCGTCACTTTCGCTTCAAACTCACCACGGAAATGTTTGAGTGCGCCCATAAGCGGCTCCATCGCACCTGGTGCGTGGGCACAGAAAGTTTTACCAATCCATAATTTACGAGTCAATTCTTGTAAATGATCGATATCTTCTTTCTTACCTTCACCTACTTCAAGTGCTTTAAGCGCTTTAACAGCCCATGGCAAACCATCACGACATGGTGTACAGAAACCACATGATTCGCGCGCAAAGAACTCTTCTAAGTTACGAGTGAGCGATACCATACATTGAGTTTCGTCAACCACCATCAATAAACATGTTCCCAAACGAGAACCTGCTTTCATAATCGTGTCTGCATCCATTGGTAAATCAATGGTATCAGCCGGTAAAAAGTCAGTTGAAGCACCACCCGGTAACCATGCTTTGAGCTTTAAGCCCTCACGCATACCACCAGCATGATCTTCAATCACTTCACGTGCAGTTGTACCAAATGGCAATTCCCAAAGACCCGGGAATTTTACTTTACCTGATGCACCATAAATTTTAGTGCCTGGATCTTTTGATTTACCTGCTGATAAACCGATATACCACTCTGGACCACGAAGCATAATTGCTGGCAAGTTGTTATAAGTTTCAACGTTGTTCACAATTGTTGGACGACCCCATGCCCCTGCAACTTGCGGGAATGGTGGCTTGGTACGTGGGTTTGCACGACGGCCTTCGAGCGAGTTAATCAATGCAGTTTCTTCACCACAGATATAACGCCCTGCACCCGTATGTACATGCAAGTCAAAATTCCAGCCAGAACCTAAAATGTTTTCGCCTAAATAACCTTTAGCACGAATCTGTTCTAATGCTTCATTTAAGTATTGAGCTGCCTCAATATATTCACCACGGATAAAGATATAACCTTGAGTTGCCTCTAAGGTATAACCCGCAATCAACATACCTTCGATCAATTGATGTGGAAGTTTTTCCATCAACAAACGGTCTTTAAAAGTACCCGGCTCCATTTCGTCGGCATTACAGATCAAATAACGTGGACCACCATCATTTGGTGCCATTAATGACCATTTAATACCCGCTGGGAAACCCGCACCACCACGACCTTTTACAGTTGCAGCTTTAATGACGTCTAACACTTCAGCAGGTTTCATGCCTAATGCTTTTTTAAAGCCAGCATAACCTTCAAGTGCTTCGTAATCATCAGCACCACGAACTTCTTCACGTTTACTTAAACGCCAAGTGAGCGGATGAGTTTCCGGATTACCGTCGCCATAAATTGGTTTTGGTTCAGTATTCATACATACTTCTCCAATAACTGTTTAATTGATGTCACTTCGACTAAACCGTGAGTATCTTCATCAATCATTAAAGTTGGGCCTTTGTCGCAGTTGCCTAAGCAGCAAATTGGAAGCAGTGTAAAACGACCGTCTGGTGTCGTTTGACCATACTGAATTCCTAATTCGCGCTGGAATGCTTCAGCAAGTGTTTCTGCACCCATTAAGAAGCAAGCAATTGAGTCACAAAGCAAAATCACGTGACGACCTACCGGGTGGCGATAGATACGGTTGTAAAATGTTGCAACACCTTCCAAATCAGCAACACTCATCGACAATAACTGTGCGATGGCATTCATTTGAGCGTCATCTACCCAACCATTACGGCGTTGTACACACTTCAATGCATCCAAAGAGGCTGCACGAGGGTATGGATAGTGACCAATGTGATGTTCGATGTCGTGAATTTCTTCCGCAGTCAAAATCCCTTCAACATTCACACGTGGCTTTTTATCAGTCAAAATCATCATTATGTGTTACCTCTTAGCGATCCACGTCAGCCATAACCACGTCAATGGTCGCCAGATAAATGATTAAGTCAGATACCAAACTGCCGTTAATCACTGCAGGCATTTGCTGTAAGTGAGTAAACGTCGGTGTACGAATACGAGTACGATAACTCATCGTCGATTTATCTGAAGTCAAGTAATACGTACTTGCACCTTTAACCACTTCAGTCATAAATGATGACTCGCCCGCTGGCATGACAGGACCCCATGAAACGCTCAAGAAATGCGTAATCAAGGTTTCAATATCTTGTAATGTCTTATCTTTCGGTGGTGGAACAGCCAATGGATGATCCGCTTTATATGGACCAGAAGGCATGTTATCCAAACACTGTTGAATAATTTTTAACGACTCAGTAATTTCACGGAAGTGAACGAGTACACGTGCATATGCATCGCCTTCATACTCAACTGGCACATCAAAATCGAAGTTTTCATAGCCACTGTATGGACGATATTTACGAACGTCAAAATCGATACCTGTCGCACGTAAACCAGTACCTGTCACACCCCATGCGAGTGCAGACTTGGCATCGTATTGTGCAACGTTACGCGTACGACCAATAAACACAGAGTTTTTCAATGCTGCTGTGTAGTACTCATTTAAGCGCTTAGGCATCCACTCTAGCAATTCTTTAACAAGTTTTTGCCAGTTATTTGGAAGATCGTGCGCTGTACCACCAATACGGAACCATGCTGGATGCATACGGTAACCCGTAATTGCTTCAACAATGTCGTAAACTTTTTGACGGTCTGCGAACATATAGAATACTGGTGTCATACCACCGGCATCCTGAATTGCTGTACCACAGAACAACAAGTGGTTATTAATACGGAACAATTCGTTCAACATGACACGAATGACTTGAGCACGTTCAGGAACTTTGATTCCTGCCATTTGCTCTACAGCCATCACATACGGCATGTTCTGAGCACAACCACCTAAGTAGTCCACACGGTCTGTATAAGGAATGAAAGAATGCCATGTTTGACGTTCAGCCATCTTTTCCACACCACGGTGGTGATAACCGATATCAGGAACACAGTCCTTCACTTCTTCGCCATCTAACTGCAATACAACACGGAACGCACCATGTGCAGATGGATGGTTAGGACCCAAGTTCAAGAACATGAAATCTTCGTCAGCGTTACCACGCTTAAGACCCCAGTCTTCTGGCACAAAACGTAAGTGCTCTTGTTCAAAGTCTTGTTTCGCTTTGTCTTGCATGTACGGCGTATATTCTGTCGCACGTGCTGAATATTCTTTACGAAGCGGATGACCTTCCCAGTACGTTGGCAACAAGATACGACGGAGCATTGGATGCCCTTCGAAATTGATACCGAACATATCGTAAGCTTCACGTTCATACCAGTTGGCATTTGGCCAGATATTGGTCGCTGTCGGAAGGTTAAGATCATTTTCGTTCAAGGCAACCTTGATACGAATGTCACTATTACGCTCAAGCGATAATAAATGATAGAACACAGTGAAGTCAGATGCTGGTAAACCATCACGATGAACACGTAAACGCTCATCCATCGCAGATAAGTCAAACAGCATTACATATGGACGTTCCACTTTACGTAGGAACATAAGGACTTCTTGCACGCGTGCGCGCTCAACCCAGACTGTTGGAAACTCTTCAAAAGTCGCCTGCACGTAAAAGTTCTCACCAAATTTGGTTTTGAGTTCTTCTACGATTGCAAATGCTGGGCGTGAATCAACTGGTGTTGACTCTGGCATAGCAATGTCAGTTTCAGCCATTGGCTTGGCTTCCTATTTAATACAAATTCTGTCAATTTTCTCGATGAACATATCGGTTAGATATGTCAAAGCACCGTCAAAAAATTATTTAATCTCATCCATAGAGCGTAAGTTTTTAACGGCAATACGCTGCGCATTCTTACGGTCACGTTCTGGCATCATCTTTGGCTTATACACTGGCTGAAGATCATCACCGATCACGGCAGAAAGCGGGCGTCGCTCTAATTGAATCTGGTCTTGTAAAAGCATTAAAGCTTGAATTAATGCTTCAGGACGAGGTGGACAACCTGGGACGTACACGTCAACAGGAATAATTTTGTCTACACCTTGTACTACTGAATAGATGTCGTACATACCTCCAGAGTTTGCACAAGCACCCATCGAGATGACCCATTTAGGCTCTAACATCTGTTCATATAGACGCTGAATAACTGGTGCCATTTTTACGAAACAGGTTCCGGCAACAATCATCAAGTCAGCTTGACGAGGTGAAGCACGGATAACCTCTGCGCCGAAACGTGACAAGTCATGCACACCTGTTAAGGTCGTTGCATATTCAACGTAACAACATGAGGTACCAAAGTTAAATGGCCACAAGGAGTTTTTACGCCCCCAGTTTACTGCTGTATGCAAGACATCCTCTAAACGAGTCATGAATACGTTTTTATTCACTTCCTCTTCTAGTGGATCTGTCACGATTTGACGTTCTTGCAATGGGTATTGATCAGCATCCGGATTCGCGCGGGTCAGAGTATATTTCATCCCGACTTACTCCTTTTCAGATGACAATGCAGGTGTAGTTTTTGACTTAACACGACCTGATGATTGAGCTGGAATCTGGCCTGTAGGGTCAGTTACGAGCTCTTCAATAGAGTTAAAGCGTGTAATTTCAGCAATGTTCATTGTTGGTGAACCGATTTTAATCACCTCACCTGCTGATTTACGGCGATCTGCTGGTGACCAACTTAAAGCACCTACAGAGAAGGCATAAACAAGCGCAATCAATAAATCAACGACAAAGATCACGACAGTGGTATATCCCAACCACCCTACTTCACGCACAGAAGTAGACCATGCATAGAGGTAAAGTGCCTCTAAGTCGAAGACAACAAAGAAAATTGCAACTAAATAGAACTTTGCAGACAGGCGAATGCGAGCGCCACCAGCACTCACGACACCCGATTCAAACTGCTCTTGCTTAGCACGCCCCCACGATTTCCCCCCGAGGAGTAAGGGAACTGTGAGCATAAAGACGCAAAGAAATGTAACGCCGATCACGAAGGCGATAATCGCCCAGTCGTATGGAGTAATGGCACTCATGCGGGGATAACTCCTGGCAGGCCTATTATTTAACAAAGAATGTATGTATTGGCCTTCAAATACACCAAACACAAAATTAATCCCGCCAATTGTACCTGATTTCTAATTTCGCATGCTAGTTGAAGCGTCTTAGTCTTTCGGATGATTTTCTAAACAAAACTATTCTTCTATGGGTTGTAAGGGGGGTTTCACCACGCATAATCGGTTTATTTAATAGTTTTTTTGTTTATGATGATTTTTTTCATTTTTTAATTTTAGAATAATTACATAGTCCATCGACCATTAAGTTTTTATAACTTACTTTTTTATAATATTAGTTTGTTTTTTATTGTATTCAACTTCCCCTCTGAATTATGATGAATGTTTAGTCATACATAATATTTTATTACTCTTGGATAAGAGTGTTTATCATTAAGGGCAGCTGATGCCAGACTCACTTCGTGAATTTTCATTTCCCTCTTCTTTAAAATTTTTTCTCCTGTTTGGCTTCATTATTACGGTATGTTGTTTTATTGGCATCGCATCTCGTCCTTTAAGTTTTCTGGCGTTCTTTTGGCCAGCCAATTCTGTTTTGCTCGGTCTACTCATTCGCTTTCCGGGCACACGTCGACCCAGCACGTTTTTAGGTGCCTACATAGGTTATGTTATTGCTGACCTATTTCAGGGTACTCCATTTGCTCTCACACTCGTTTTAACAACGTCAAATTTTATTTATGTTGTTACTACCCTTGCCCTCTATATGTTTTTTAATCAGCATATTAAAGCGGCCTATCGAGGCTATTCCTACCTCTTTTTATTTGGTCTATGTGGGATAGGTAGCATAGCAGGCGCATTGTTTGCAGCAACTTTTGTGCCTATGTTTAATACTAAATTTATGCTTGGTAATTTGTGGGATGAATTCGGTTACTGGTTCACTTCAGAACTACAAAATGCCCTACTTCTTTTACCTATCATCTTGAACCTACCTCAATACAGTCAGGTAAAGCATTACTTTTCGAGAAATCGTGGCTTACAAGCGATTGACCTATTACCTTTTTTGGCTGTCATTATTTCTATTGCCGCCAGTTATTATGATTCTGGCCCTGGTTCGCTCCTCTACCCGATTGCCGCACTCATCTGGTGCGCTATTCGCTATAAACCTATTATTGTTGCACTCATTACGACCTTTACCAGCGCCTATATTATCTATCATGTCTCTGGACATTACCTCCTACCCTATCCGAACGAATATTTAAGCAATACCATCTCAATTCGTATTGGTTTAATCATGATGACGATTGCACCTCTTACCGTCTCTAGTATTAGTGTTTTGCATTCAGAGTTAATTCAAAAGCTTCAACATGCAATTGCACATGACGAGCTAACCTCTAGTCTCACCCGACGCCAGTTTTTGCAGTCGGTCAGATTACTTCAAGAAAAGGTATACAAGGAAAATAAAACCTCAGCATTTTTCATGCTTGATGTAGACCATTTCAAACACGTTAATGACAACTACGGCCATCAAATAGGCGACCGTGCCCTACAGACTTGTGTCACCACTATTCAAAATATTTTGCATCCTCATGACTTATTGGGCCGCTTTGGCGGTGAAGAATTTGCAATTTTTATTGCAGATACAACCAAGGAGAGTGCTTTTGACCTTGCAGAGCAAATACGAATTAAAATTAGTCAGCAACCGATTTATATTTATGGGAAATTACCAATTTTCATTCAAGTGAGTATTGGCATAAGTTTATATTCCCCATCTTCTCATAGAGCGATTGAAAATTTATTTAAAGAAGCAGATGACGCTTTATATCAAGCAAAACGCCAAGGGCGTAATCGGGTCTTTATATCTTTATAGGTTTTCATTTAATCATCTAGTGTAATGAATTTTATACAATATCCTATATTTTGCCATGTATGCTAATAACAGATAATAAGGAGAAAAATGCATGACTCTAGAATATACGCATAAACCAAACTACTACTTGTTTGCGCAGTTACTTGTGCGACATATAGAAAGCTATATTCACAAACATCCAGATGCTAACAATGCAATTTTTGACTTGCGAGATGTCTATGAAATATTTAGGCAGGATTTTGCGTCAACCACAACAAACCTAGAAGGTATTTTGCATATTGCGGATGAATATAAAATAGAAACGCTTAACGGAGATCAACCTCTTATTCAAAAATACCAGATCGATGCAAAAAATAATTCATTACTGATCGACTTTAATTCCGATGCGTTGAGCAGCTTAAGAAGCGGAAAACCTATTTTGGAACCGGATGCAACTCGATTATAAATAATGCAATAAAAAAGCACCTTTATGTAGGTGCTTTTTTATTGGCTTTCAAAGGAGGTTGTTTAAAGCGTTTTGCAGGCCATGTCATGATAAAGCGAGCTCCACCTAATGTAGGACTTTCATCTACTTTAATTTCACCACCGAACCAATAAGCAATACGGCTGACAATAGACAAGCCTAAACCATAGCCACCCGACGCACGAGTACGGCTATCATCTAAACGAGCAAAGGCTTCAAACACTCTTTGACGATCTTGTTCCGGAATTCCGGCGCCATCATCTTCAACACAAACAAAGGCCATGCCGTCGCTGTGAACACCACCTGTAATTCGAACTTTGTTATCACAATAACGAACAGCGTTACCTACCAAGTTTTGAACAACCCGATGTAAATAACGACGCTCTGCATCTACTTTCAAATAAACAGGGGGAGCAACAAGTTCAATTTCTTTTTGCGTTTTTAAAGCTTCGGTTTCTACCGCAACCTGATCCAATACATCGAATAGAGCAATTTCAGCAAAATCTAATGAAGGTGTACCCTGCTCTAGTTTTGCATAAGTCATGATTTCATCAATTAAGGTATTGAGCGCCTCAATATCTTTATCAATCATATCAACCTGATGCATACGATGGTTGTAATCGTCTTCTTCTGCCAACATTTCTGTACCAAAGCGTATACGGGCAACTGGTGTTCTCAATTCATGAGATACTGCTCTCATCAACTCTCGCTGAGCCTCGATTAAACGCTGAATATGATCAGACATGTTGTTATAACTTGATGCCAAGTTTGCCATTTCGTCACTTCCTTCAATAGGAACACGCAATGACAGATCACCAGACTTCATACGGTTTAACGCATAACGGACTTGGCGAATTTTACGTTCTAACGGCAAGATAAGACCATAAACACCTAAACTCAGTAAGAATAGGCTAAATAAGGTAATTCCTGCTGAAAGCTGTAAAGGCATCCAGTTAAACATCGGAACTGGCCCAAGAACCAGAACTTGTGCAGGATGATTTGGTATTGGAGATACGATCGAAATGGTCGTGCCACGCATTGTTGCACTATCTTTGTACAACATGACACTTTGGTCTTGGCGTAAACGGCCAATTTGCTCAGAATCCAGATTAACATCTTGAATATTATAGATATTAATTGGATATGAAAAATGTTTTTGAATCTTGGCAAGGTATTCTTGTTCTTGCCCCGGATAAAACATTAGATAATCAAGTACAAAAATAGGGAGAGCCTTCATTTGGCGCTCACTAATTTTGTCAACTTTTATGGATAAATAGTGCTGAGGATCATCACGCAAGCCAATAATAATATACGCAATACTATTACTGGCATCGTAACGGACAACAGATTTTTGAGCTTCAATCCGTTTTTTCTCGGTACGAGATAACTCAACCTTGCTCGCATCAGTGTAGTAAATTGGAAGTTCCAATAAATCCGATGCATCTGAAACCCAGTCTATTTTTTGTTGCTTCCCCGGTTGTCGAGCGACTCCCTCACTAATGACATAAGAAATACCATCAGTTAAAGACTCTCGGTATTCTTGTGCCCGTTGATAATTGATGATTTGTACAAGCAAATAACCAAAAACGGCAACCAAAACAACAAGAATTACCAGTCCCGCATATATTCGCAGGAATATGCTGTGTTTAAACACTCGACCAACCTTATAG
The DNA here is from genome assembly GCF_031799075.1 of Acinetobacter sp. V91_7. NCBI lineage: Bacteria > Pseudomonadati > Pseudomonadota > Gammaproteobacteria > Moraxellales > Moraxellaceae > Acinetobacter > Acinetobacter sp. V91_7. The sequence goes on along the minus strand of NZ_JAVQNT010000041.1, from coordinate 62,308 downwards.
GAAGTTTATGCAGATCTTATAACCCATTGGTTTCTTTAACGAACAAGTAACCTTTACTACGTACTGTTTTAATACGCTTTGGATTTTCAGGATCATCGCCAATTTTTGGACGAATACGTGAGATACGGACATCGATTGAACGGTCCTGACCATCGTATTCAATACCGCGTAAACGTTCGAAGATATCTTCACGCGATAAGATACGGCCAGCATTTGATGCAAGCAACCATAATAGGTCATATTCTGCACTAGTGAAATCAACAAGCTCACCATGCAACGTTACTGAACGGCCGCCATTATCAATCACAAGGTCATCAAACTCGATACGTTGTGCAACTTCGTCTTCTACAGTTTTATCTGTGCGACGTAATAACGCACGGATACGCGCTAAAAGTACGCGTGGCTGAACTGGTTTAGCGACATAGTCATCCGCTCCCATTTCAAGGCCAAGTACCTGATCCATATCTTCTGTACGTGCAGTCAACATAAGAATCGGTTGATGATAATGTGGACGAACTTCACGGCAAACGGTTAAGCCATCAGCACCCGGCAACATGACATCCAAGACCACTAGATCTGGTTGTTCACTAATAATACGACGAATTGCACGGTTACCATCAGTTTCTACACCAACTTCCAAGCCGTTGCGGATTAAATACTCTTGAGTTAATCGTGCTAAACGCTCGTCGTCTTCAACGATCAGAATCTTTGGTAACTTTTCTTCTTGGCTCATATCATTGCCCCTATAAATCTCATTACATGCATCTTAAAAATCTTGCAGATACATTCGTTTATCATTTGCAATATACACACGTTTACATTGTAAACAAGTAGGCGTTCACCAAACTGATACATGACAACCATGTTTTGTTGCATTTTATTAACCTTTGAATTTTCTCGTGTTTTTAACATTTAGTTATTGTTATTAAATTTCATATTCTATTCATATTTCCAATGTATGAATATTAAACAAATTATTTCTTTAACTACTTTAATTGTATTTAAGTGCTTGTTTTTTGAGTTATCCACAAAGTTATCTATAAGTGTTTTTTGATAGCTTTGCTATGCTATCTCCCATCAAATCATACAGATAAAAAATTACTAAAAAGTCAAGATTGATCTGCTATGAAAAATCCCGTATCTTGTGTTCAAAATAAACTTTAACTACTAAGTCTTGTGTTTATCCCTCAAACATCGTGGCATACTTTTTGCTCGGTTCAAACGGTCTATAAACATAACAAAAGTGACAATGGAGCTATGCTGGCATGAGCGTAATTACTTCGACTCCCGGTCAAATTCAGGTGATCAAACGCACTGGAGATGTTGCTGCATTTGATGCAGAGAAAATTTCTGTTGCGATTGGTAAAGCTTTTCTTGCTGTGGAAGGTCAACAGAGTTCGGATTCAAGCCGTATTCACGACCGTATTACCCAACTGACGGAAATGGTATTAAATACTTTCACTCGCCGTTTACCATCAGGCGGTACGATCCATATTGAAGAAATTCAAGATCAGGTTGAGCTTGCTTTAATGCGTACTGGAGAACAGAAAGTTGCCCGCGCTTACGTAATTTACCGCGAACAACGTACGACTGCTCGTCAGCAAACGAACTCAAACCACCATCCTACGTTACAAGTTACCGATGCAAACGGTCAGCTTCAGCCACTTGATTTAAGTGCATTGCAAGCAACTGTAGCTAAAGCAGCCGAAGGTTTGGAAGGTATTGACGTTCAGGCTATTGTCGATGAAACCGTTAAAAACTTATATAACGGCGTAAAAGAGACTGATATTGCCACTACGATGATGATGGCAACACGTACTCGTATTGAACAAGAACCAAACTATACTTACGTGACTGCACGTTTGCTTTCTAGTGAATTAGTGAGCACCGGTTTAGCGTTCTTAGGCTTACCTACAGATACTCCTGAAAACACTGCACTCGAAGCCTTTTTGAAAAAAGGTGTAGAACTTGATTTGCTTTCACCAGACTTGCTTGATTTCGATTTAGAGAAACTTGCAGCAGCAATTCAACCAGAACGCTCTAATCAGTTTACCTATTTAGGTTTACAGACTTTATTTGACCGTTACTTCATTCACTCAAACGGCGTTCGCTTCGAATTACCGCAATTATTCTTTATGCGTGTGTCGATGGGTCTTACGTTAAATGAGCAAAATAAAGAAGAACGTGCAATCGAGTTCTATAACTTATTGTCTAGCTTCGACTACATGGCTTCTACGCCTACCTTGTTTAACTCAGGTACGTTACGTCCACAGCTTTCTAGTTGTTACTTAACAACGATTGGCGATGACCTTTATGACATTTATGGCGCAATGCGTGACAACGCAATGCTTTCTAAATGGGCTGGCGGTCTAGGTAATGACTGGACACCTGTACGCGCATTGAACTCTTACATTAAGGGTACAAACGGTAAGTCTCAGGGTGTAGTTCCATTCTTGAAAGTTGCGAACGATACAGCTGTTGCAGTAAACCAAGGTGGTAAGCGTAAAGGTGCAGTGTGTGCATACTTAGAAACTTGGCACTTAGACATCGAAGAGTTTTTAGAACTTCGTAAAAATACAGGTGATGACCGTCGCCGTACACATGACATGAACACTGCGAACTGGGTTCCAGACTTGTTTATGCAACGTGTATTTGAAGATGGTGAATGGACATTATTTACGCCTTCTGAAACTCCAGACTTGCACGACTTAACTGGTGCTGAATTTGCTGAGCGTTATGCTTACTATGAGTCTGTAGCCAAAGAAACAAACATGCTACACAAGAAAGTACGTGCTAAAGACTTATGGCGCAAAATGCTTTCTATGTTGTTTGAAACTGGTCACCCGTGGATTACATTCAAAGATGTATGTAACTTACGTTCACCACAACAACATGTTGGTGTAGTTCACTCATCTAACTTATGTACTGAAATTACCTTGAACACAAATCAAGACGAAATTGCAGTATGTAACTTGGGCTCGATCAACCTTGTACAACACGTTCAAGGTGGTGTGTTAGACCGTGAGAAGTTAGCTCGCACAATTAAAACAGCAGTACGCATGCTCGATAACGTTATCGACATTAACTACTACGCTGTACCACAAGCGAAAAACTCGAACTTGAAACACCGCCCTGTGGGTATGGGTATCATGGGCTTCCAAGATGCTCTATATGAAATGAACATCGCTTACGGTTCAGACGCTGCTATTGATTTTGCTGATGAATCAATGGAAGTGATTAGCTACTACGCGATTGAAACTTCAAGCAACTTGGCTGTTGAACGTGGTGCTTACTCAACATTCAAAGGTTCATTGTGGGATCAAGGTATCCTCCCAATCGACTCTTTAGAAATTGTTGCGAAATCTCGTCCAGAGCGTATGTTCGAAGTTGACCGTACTCAACGTTTAGACTGGGACACTTTACGTGCCAAAGTTCAAAAAGACGGTATGCGTAACTCAAATGTGATGGCGATTGCTCCTACTGCAACCATCTCTAACATTTGTGGTGTTTCTCAATCAATTGAGCCAACATTCCAGAACTTATATGTGAAATCTAACTTGTCTGGTGAATTCACTGTAATTAACCCATACCTCGTTCGCGCATTAAAAGAACGTGGTCTTTGGGACACAGTGATGGTTAATGACTTGAAACACTTCGAAGGTTCAGTACAAAAAATTGCTCGTATTCCTGAAGAATTAAAAGCAATCTTTGCTACTGCGTTTGAAGTAGACACACGCTGGATCGTTGATGCTGCATCACGCCGTCAAAAATGGATCGATCAAGCTCAGTCGCTTAACCTTTACATTGCTGGTGCAAACGGTAAGAAACTTGACATCACTTATAAGATGGCATGGTTACGTGGTCTTAAGACGACTTACTACCTCCGAGCTTTAGGTGCAACTTCTGCTGAAAAATCTACAATTAACACAGGTGCTTTAAACGCAGTTAAACCTGCGACTGTTGAAGCTGCTCCGGTTGCTGCCCCTGTTGTAGAAGCGAAAAAGCCTGAAGCAGTTGAAGAAGATGGTTTTACCCAAGCAGCTCCAGTTCCAATGGCTTGTTCAATCGACAATCCTGATTGTGAAGCTTGCCAATAACATTCAATAAAATTGCTCTTTTTCACTAAAGAGCAATTTTACAAGAGGTAAAGATTATGCTTTCTCATCTCAGCCATAACTATATGCTTGGTGTTGGAGTTTTAATCTTTGCCTTTCTTTTCTTTTATATGCCACTGGTTTACGCATTTTTCACAATACGTAAGCAACAGCGTAAGCAAAATAAGTAGTAGGGAGTAGAGACCAAAGGCCCAAAATTTGGTCATACCTCAATAAAACTTAATTTTGTTTACACATTAAAAGCGTATAGTAGGGACATCTTCGTTTAAGAGATGTCAAATATAGATATACACAACGAAGAGAGAACAAAAATGTCTATCCTTAGTTGGGACGATTTTGAAGATGATTCGCAAAAACCGGCTGCACCTGAACACAAGTCTGCGCCCATCCAACCGGAAAAAACGTCTGATTCGCAGAATGTATCTGCTGCGCAGTCATCATCGCAGAGCTTGGCAACTTCACAATCCGCTGGAACCCATTCCGTGCGACCAACAGTTGCCTCCGATACGGTGGCTAGAGCCTCTGCAGCCTTAGAACATTTAGATGTTGCCCCTGGCCTTGAAGAGCTAGAAATGGGCGCACAACGTGTTCAAGTTGACGACAAAGCTATGATTAACTGTCGTGCGGACTTGAACCAGCTTGTTCCATTTAAATATGAGTGGGCTTGGCAGAAATATCTTGACGGGTGTGCAAACCACTGGATGCCGCAAGAAGTAAACATGAACCTAGACATCGCGCTTTGGAAGTCTGAAAACGGCTTAACTGAAGATGAGCGTACGATTGTTATGCGTTCTTTAGGTTTCTTCTCGACTGCGGACTCTTTGGTTGCAAACAACTTGGTATTGGCAATTTACCGCCACATTACTAACCCTGAATGCCGTCAGTACATCTTGCGTCAAGCATTTGAAGAAGCGATTCACACTCACGCTTACCAATACTGTATCGAATCTTTAGGTATGGACGAAGGCGAAGTCTTCAACATGTACCGTGAAGTTCCATCTGTTGCACGTAAAGCGGCGTGGGGATTGAAATATACTCAATCTTTAACTGATCCTAATTTCCACACAGGTACACCTGAAAACGACCAACGTTTACTTCGTAACTTGATCGCGTTCTACTGTGTTCTTGAAGGGATCTTCTTCTACTGTGGCTTTACTCAAATTTTGAGTATGGGTCGTCGTAACAAGATGAACGGTGTTGCTGAGCAATTCCAATACATCTTGCGTGATGAATCTATGCACTTGAACTTTGGTATCGACATGATTAACCAAATCAAGATTGAGAACCCTCACCTTTGGAGCGCAGAGTTCCAACAAGAAGTGGTTCAAATGATTGTTGAAGGTACAATGCTTGAAATCGAATATGCACGTGACACGATGCCACGTGGTGTATTGGGTATGAATGCAAGCATGATGGAAGAATATTTGAAATTCATCTGTAACCGCCGTTTATCTCAGTTAGGTTTACCAGAGCAATTTGCTGGTGTAACCAACCCGTTTGCGTGGATGTCTGAGATGATGGACTTACGTAAAGAGAAGAACTTCTTTGAAACGCGTGTAACTGACTACCAAACTGGTGGTGCGTTAAGCTGGTAAGTTTGATCTGATCGCGAAAAACGACAATTGAAACTTCCCTAGCGACAATTGAAATGTCCTTGAGTCAAAAGCCATCTCAAAGTAGATGGCTTTTGACTTTAAAACAAGTTGACACATGAAATATGAATGATGATTAGTAGGCTAAAATTTTACCTTAATTATTGTTTCAGAGTTTTCGAACTACTTTTTTAATTTAATTCCATCCATAGAACACAATTAACGGACCTTTAATTCCCCGCTCTCATAAGCTTAAGACATCTCATCTATACTTCATTTACTCACCAAATAAATTTATATAAAAGTTAAAACACAGAATTCCTTCTATTACCAAGTAGAATTTTTATTTACCAGCAGTATTCTTATCACGTATTATTCCGATACTACTTATATCTATCAATAGTTTTAAGACCAATCATTCTTCTATAATAGTACCTAAATAGTATTAAAAAATTGAAATCTGAGCTTTTAGTATATTTACCTTCAACTGATTGCTTTTCTACTTGTTTATAATTGTCATAATTTCTCAAGTAATCTATAACCAAATCACAACCTGAATGCATAATTTTTAGGAAAATAGTATTTGGAGTATCAGTGTTATTTAATTTCGGCTTGCACTTGCTTATTATATCTCCCCCATCAATTTTAGCATTTAATTTCATCAATGTTCCGCCAATAAAATCTGAGTTATCATCTATATATGCAAACAAATGGGAATGTGCACCTCTGTAATTTGGAGATATACCTGAATGAAAATTTATTACCGTTTTTGCACAATTTATAATACCACTCTTATAAATAGGCCCACCATGACAAAACACTAAGTCAGGGTTTAATTCTTTAATTGATTCTATGACTTTTTGTGAATTAATATCCTCACAATGATTCAATGGAATAGAAGAATTAATTGAATAGTTTTGAAGTTTTCCATCAGCATAACTATACCCAATATTAGATTCTCCCAAAATATCATATGCTATTGAGGAAATAATTGTATTACGAGAGCGGAATTCTTTAGATCTGAAATATTCAAAAGTTCTTGATATAGGTCTCTCCCACAGTTTAAAATAAAAAACGGAAACAACCTCAAACTCTGAAGATATTCTAGATATGAAATAATTCATATGTGGTTTATCTCCAGTTATTATTACTATTCTAGGCTTCACTTAATATCTCCAATTATTAAATATTATTTAAATTTAACACTAAATTTATTTAATAATTCTATTGCCCTATTACAAGCCCAAAATCTCTCACCTTGATTTATTAATATTTTATTACCAATTGCCACTATGTCATTACAAGAAAACTGAGATTTATAGCTCATTAATATATTCAACCATTCATCCAATAAAAATTCATCTAAACTATTAATCAAAGTTAACTCTTTATTAATAAATTTCTCAACGGTTTTCACTCTATTTATAGTCTCCTCATTGCTTACTTCAAAGCCATAAGGAATATCTAAATAAAACAATATCGGGCTATTCTTAAAAACATAAGTGCTAGCATTTGATGCAATTATATGATCTTTATGCATTAAACCAATTGGTGCCACAACAAGAGAATTCAAATTACTTTTTTCTTTAAAGCATTCTATTAATTGTAATGTATATTTCTCAATTTCTATTATATTTTCTTTATAATAATTGGCAGGTTCCAAAATATTGTTTCTTTTATCCCATTCCTCTCTCAATGGTGAGTCATACAAACCTACACACTCAACAGTAAAATTATTTTTTGATAACTTTTTAGTATATGATAAATCTTCTTTATATCGCTGCCCACTAATAATATCAATATTAGTAGTTTTTAACTCTGGTGCAAAATTTGTTATAGTAAAACAACTTAACAACTTCAATTTAATACTATTATTCTTTTTTATAATCTCTTTTAAAAGCCATGTTGTAGATAAAGCTATATCATCTTGATGTGGTGAAATACATAGTATATCGTATTGAGAATTCATTATATATCCTTAATATTATGATTCACTAGGCATTAAATTTTCAAAATATATAGAGCTTAATGATTTTATATCATTAATACTTACTGAAAAATCAATATCATTGGTTGTATTTTTTAAAACAATCATATTATTTTCCTCTTCAACAGCACCTAAAATTGTATACCAACAATTATTTTGCTTTACTGAATTAATACTATTTAAAATTTTTTTATTAGCTTTGGTTATTAATGCTGGAATTTTTATTTTTCTAAACTCATCACATACTTTCCTAGCCAATTTAGCTTGGTTATTCATATATACAATACAAACCTTTAAATCGCTTTGACTCAACTTATTACCATAAATTTCTCCCAAATACTCTACTGAGGTAGCGGCACTAAAAAAAGATCTTATATTTGAATTAAATTTTTTGGCATAATCTGAATAACATCCACCATCGCCTAGCATTAGGCCTTCGCCACTATAAAATTGAAATGCTATGCCAGATTGAACTTCCGACCCATGAAAATTGCTTAGATCAAAGCTAGCTTCTATTCCGTATATTTTTTTTAAATCAGATTTAAAATCTAAAATAGGTTCAAATAAGTTTTTTCCAGTTTGTTGAATTATATTTTCTATTTCAACATTCTTTTCATTTAGCAAACTTAATATAAGGTTTTTTAAAGAGCTATTTCTTATTGTACTTTCAATATAAGATTTCTGACTATCAACATCCTTAAATCTTAATTGATACAATATATCCTTTCTGTCGCCATCATGATTAAATTCCATTGCCAATAATCTGTGCCATATAGAAAAATCTGTTACCTTTATTTTTATCGAATTATCAAACTTTGAAAAAAATTGAAACATAGCATCAACTATTGTAATTAATGCTTGATTGTATGTGGACGAAGAATCACTTTTCTCATTAGCTATCGCATATCCCAAGTGGTTAGTGTATTTGTATTTATTCCGTCTATATCTAAATACAGGCGATGTAAACATCAATCGAGTATAATTTGAACTTTTACCATACTCACATAACCATCTAAGCACAGATGCCGTAGAATCAGGAGAAAGAACTAACTGTCTCCCTGATAAATCAGTTAAAGGATAAATACGGTCTTTATTTAATATCCTTTCTTTTTCAAAAGTACTTAGGAATCCAATAGGTGTGGTTATTAATGGCTCAAAACAAGATAGATATGCAACCTTACGAGCTATGTCACGCGAATTATAGTCAAAATCCCAATCGGCACCATATCTATCTCTAAAACCAGCAGGGCTTCTATATACTTCTGAGTTCTTATCTACTTTCATTCTTGCCTACCAATGACTGAATAAGATTTTCAGCTTTTATAATTTCTTGAGCACCTGTATTCATATCTTTTAGCTCGATTACATCTGAACTATCTGAAACTAAAATCACATAAGGAATTTGTATCTTAGATGCATAACGTAGCTGTTTCGTCAATTTCGAGTCTTCGTAATGGACTATAGTTGATATATTTTCATTTCTTAGTAAATCAGCTAAATTTTCCAAATCTTCAAATTTAGTTTCAGGATATCTAGCTATCATTACCTTGGCAGGATTTTTAGAGCCCTGAGGCAATAAATTTTCTGCTAACATTTTAGTAAATATACGAGTAAACCCAATTGACATTCCTACACCAGGTAACTTTTTATTTGAAAAATTACTCACTAGATTGTCATATCTACCACCAGCACATATAGAGGGGTAGGCTGGATAATCCAAGAAATATCCCTCACATATCATACCTGTGTAATAATCAAAGCCTCTCGCAATCGACATATCTGCTTGAATATCGAAATATTTACCAAACTTTGATTGCAGACGGTTCATCAAATTTATTGTCTCTTGTAAACCTTCATTAAGGAGATCGTTATTAGATGTCACCACATTTGATATTAAAGATTCTAATATCTCTCCATTTGAGGTCGAAATTTCTGCAAATTTAATGCATTTTTCAGCAATTTGGCTATCTAATCCATGCTTTATCAGCATATCTTGTAGCTCTGCTTTTGAAACCTTATTGATCTTATCCATAATACGAATAACTTCATCAATGTTAACGACACCTATACAGCCATAAGCACCTTCAAGTATTTTCCGACTATTTAATTTAAGACCAACCTTACCGATATTTAGTTTTCGCATTGCATCTAAAGCAGCAGCAATAACCTGATAATCTGAATCAATACTTAGGTTCTCACTACCAATAATATCGATATCACATTGTAAAAATTCACGATATCGACCTTCCTGTGGACGCTCCCCACGCCATACTTTTTGTATTTGCGAACGTCTAAATGGAAAGTCTAAATCATTAAAATGTTGTGAAACATATCTAGCTAAAGGAACTGTCAGGTCATAATGTAGAGCGAACTTACCTGATGAATCATTATTAGAGTTATCAGCTAACCGAGATAATGAATAAATTTCCTTATCAACATCTTCACCTTTCGACGAAAGCGTTTCAATTAATTCTACAGCTGGTGTTTCTATATCCGTGAATCCATGCAAAGCAAAACTTGATTTAATTTTATTAATATAATCTAATTCAATTGATCTAATGTATGGACTATATTCTGGAAATCCACTGATTTTATTAATTTTTTTCATCTTAAGCACCGATTAAATTTACTTTTGAAAATTGATTAAGCAGAGAGACAAACTCACTTCCCCATAATTCTAATAAATCTTCCACCCGCCCCTCTTTAAAGGTTGTAGAGTTATAATCAAGCTGGAGGAAAAAAGATTCATTTTTTCGAACTACACCACCTGCAATTTGATGAACTCTATTCCCAATACCCTTCTCAACTGACCATGAATGTATTTTTACAGTTGACGGTATAATTTTAGATTCAGAATGAGTTAACTCAATATTTAACGAAATATCTGCATTAGGATATGAACTAAATTGCTTTGATATAGTGGTATCTTTAGATAAGTATTTACAGTAATTGAATAAAGAAGCTTCGACACTCATTCTTGTTAACTGTTCTTTTGTTTCTCGAATTAAATCTAAATCTGACAATTTAGTATTAAAAATTATTGGAACTGTCTCATTAATCCATCCAACCGTTTTAGCAAAATCCACCATTCCTTGTTCCGCTACCCTACCATGATGGGCAAGGTCTAATAGCATATATTCTAATCCAGACCACTTACTATATGCTTTTGATAAGGCTACAAGTACTATATTGGAAATAGACATATTCGAATTTTTAGCTAGAGCCTTTACAGCAAGATCAAATTTATGTCCATCGAATTCTAATTTACATTCTTTTGTCCAATCATGACTTAATTGAACTCCATTTTCTTCAAAGTCTAATGGTGTTGACCTGACATACGGCCATGGGAGGCTTGACCAATAACTTGAAGAATTATGAGCCAACTTCTCACAACGTTGGATATATTCACTGCAATATTCTCGATATGATTTAACTATTCTATTATTATTAAAAAAACTCTCTCGATTAGTAACTAAAAGATCTATTAACTCTTTTTCAACTTCTCTTAATGAAACACTGTCTAACAGAATATGATGAAATACTAATACAACATAACTTTTCTTGTTCACGTTATCATTTACAAGCAACAAGATCATATTGTTGCTTAAAGAAAGTTGTTGTCTTAAATTCTTTATATATTCAATTATAGAATCTTTGATTTGAGAGTTGGTAAAGGACTGATCAATACTTATCTCTACAATTTTTGCATTATCATCGGAAAAGTACTGTTCGAACTTACCATCTGAATATTCCACTTTCAGGCGGAGGCCATCGAACTTCTGTTGAACCAGATTGTAAGCAGCAGATAAATTTTCACTGGTAATTTTTTTTGAGAATTCATATACAGGCGAATGAACTATCCACTGCTCAATTCCACTATTCATTTTTAACAAATAAGAATATCTATTAGCCGTAACAGGAATATAACTTTCAAGTATATTCCCATTGTTAATTTTGTCTTCGTTTATTGATAAAGATTCGTGATGAGAATTTGAACTTTGGCTACTAGTGTTAAACAAAGAAAAAATTTGACCTAAAGGTTGTATACCACTCAATTTAATGTCAGATAGATCTTGATCAAATTGATTTAAAACCTCTGACACAAAAATAACAAAAGTTAGTGAATCACCACCATGATCATAAAAAGAAAGATTTTCATCTACTTCTTCAATATTTAACGTTGTTTTAAGCTTCTCTAGTATAAACTCCTGTACATCGTTATATTTTGTACTATCCAATGATGTATCCTCTTAATATATTCAAAATAATTTTTATTTAATTGCCACAAATTTTATTAGCAATCAAAACAGCAAACATAAATCAAAATATTTCAAATAAAAATAGCATGTCAAATTTTAAAAAATCTTACTTTAAAATAAATCATTTGTATATTTTTTGTATCAAAAACAAAATAACCCCAACAAATCTAAACCTCAAAATTAAAATCTTATTTAAAATTTCTACCAATATAAATTAAGAATCTATATAGATTTAATTTCCATTAAAATCAAATACATTTAAAACTTAAAAATAAAAAAAATTAACTTTCAACCTTTAGAAAAACATTAAATAATTACATGAAATTTCACTAAATTTATTTTTTTATCATTTAAAACATTGTTTTATTTTTAATTAACATAAAACTTAAAAAAGAATAGTTAATGTTTTCTTATTATATCTTTGTGTTAATTAATGTAAAATGTCATATCTTTTCCGCCTATGTTTTGCTCATATTAATTAGCTTTACTCAACAATAGAGTTAAAAACTTTTTATATTTACTCAAAAACTGAGTAGGAACCTTGTAATTATTATGAGATAAATATGGTATTTTTCAATGATAAAAAAGGCATTTGAAACTTCTGAATTTCTTATTAAATCAGTTGAAGCTATTGAGTTTGCTGAGTTATACGATCCTATTCCTATACATATTGAAGTTGAACCTGATACTCCATTTATAAAAAAACAGTGTGTCTCCGGAATTTTAATTCAATGTTTTATTAATAAATTTTTAATTAACCATCCTGATTATAAAGGTTTAATTTGTGCGACAAATATAAATATTGATTTCATAAAACCTGCTTATTTTGATACAAAAATGTTTATTAAAGTTTCTTACCAACAAGATTTTAACAACCGCAAGAATGCCTACAGGAGGATTAGCAACTGTGAACTAATTTCATCTATTGATGAAAAAATAATTACCAAATATGAAGTTACCCATCTAATTAAAATTTAATTCTTTAACAGGAACTTAACACTATGTTATGTGAAAATGAAAAACTAATAATGGAATTATACGGCGTTCAATATCACGAAAAAGGATCTAAAGAGGTTATAGAAAGCCGTGAAGACGATTTATATAGTTTCAAATGCTATATTGGAGATCATACAATTTCTGTTGAAAAAGGAGATAGCGTTATTCTTATAGAGAATGACTCTATAGTTAAGTGGTTACGAGGTCCATTGAACGTAAACTCAGAAAAATTTGGGTTAGTATTAAGAGGCTATTCGCCTGAAAATAAAACATCTGAACTAAATATTAAAACTACATTACCCTATGTAAATGGTTGTTCAACGAGACAAATTTTCCCGCCAGAAAGATTGGGCGATCCAACAGTGCAGTTCCTTGAAATCCCTGCATATACAAAAGAGCAAGCTCACCACATCCATTCCACTGCACGTGTTGTATACGTTCTTAAAGGTCGTGGCAAAAGTATTGTGGGTATGGAGCAAAAACACGTCATTGAAGAACTTACAGAAGGAAAGGTTGTCATTTTAGATAAGATGAGTCCGCACCACTTCGAAACGGAGGGTGAACCATTGATGGTTATTCCTATCCATATATTTAGCTCAGTAGGTGCTTTAGAAAGCAATCATCCTATGTTTAACGGAACACATATGCTGAATCAAGGACTTTAAATTTAAAAAGGATTTATCTGTATGACGTTTAGCATAATTGATTTTAGCCATCCACCTCCAAGTAATATCCAAGATAAATTAAACTGGTTGAGTGAATGCAAAGCAAACTCTTGCGTTATGCTTGAAATGAATAGTAGTGAAGTTCTTGCTTGGTTTATTGTTCAATGTTTCGAAAAAAATGTAACCATTGTTCCTGTAGATCCACGGCTAGATGATCACCAAAAGAATAATATTTTCAATTTAGTTCAACCATCATTTTGGGTTAAAGGGGCTGATGCAGCTGTCCAAAAATATACTGAATTTAGAAGCGATTACGAAGACACTTCATTCATTTTATTTACATCAGGTTCTACTTCTACTCCCAAAGGAGTAATGCTATCTAAGCAAGCCATATTACATAATTCTACTATTACCGCAAAGGAACATGGATTTGATTCAAATCAGTTACACGCAACATGTATGCCATTATTGCACTGTAATTCGATTGCCATGTCATTATTAGGCCATTATATAAATCACGCTAAATTTATCTTGTTCAGCAATGCTTCTCCAAAAGAAATTTTGTCTGAAAGCTCTAAGTTTAAGGTTCAAACTATATCAGTTTCCCCAGCAATATTAACCGAAATCTTACACTGTGATATTTCACATCTAGATTTTTCTAGTTTGAAATATTTTATTTCAGCATCTGCACCATTATCGTCACATCAATGTGAAATTTTTTATCAAAAGTTTGGCCCTAAATTGCGTCAAGGTTATGGTCTCTCAGAAGCAGTTAACTTTAGTTTTTTGATGCCGCTATTGGATGATGAGAATTTTAAGCTTCAATATATTAAACAACATCCTCCTGTAGGGATCCCATTAGTCGATACAGAGTTTAAGCTGATTAATAATGAAGTTTACGTTAAATCTCAAGGGATAATGTCAGGGTATTTAGATAATCCAATCGAAACTAATAAAGTTTTTAATGATCAAAAATTTTTAGCTACTGGTGATATTGGTTATATTAGGGATGGATATCTTGTATTAAATGGCCGCTTTAAAGAGATAATTAATAGAGGTGGAGAAACAATTTATCCTTCTGATGTTGAAAGATCTCTTGCATCTAAAATCCCTGAATGTAAAGAAATTGCTTGTTATGGAGTTTTGAATGACAAAATGGATACTGTTATTGGGGCGAATATTAAATTAGTTGATGAGGCCAATATTCTAGATGTTTTTGAAAAACTAGATAATCATCGTCCACCTATAGAAACTGTAAGATTTGAAGCTGTTACGCGTACTACTACTCTTAAACCTCAAAGAACTTTGATGTCAAATAGGATGGTTTCAATTCCTAGTAGCGAGATTAAGTATAAATTACTTCAAGAATATGCTTATAAGATTTATAAAGAAATTTTATTAAATAAACCAGCTGAAGATTTAGTGCAATTGTCTTACATATTTAAGCAAGCTTATGAGTTCGTTGATAGCTATGAATCTGATCCATTGGTTTCATTTGATGAAATCATTCATACCGATGTAACTAAAAGTCTTAACTTACTAGCAGAATATTGGCCATATTTTATAAATGGAAATAAAAAACCTATAGATTTGATTAAAGATAACAAAGGGTTGTGGGAAAGTCTTATGACTGGATACCCTATGGGACAATACGCTATCTTAACCAGTAAGTTTTTAATAAAAAATAACTTACTTAATGGGAAATGTTTAGAAATAGGTGCAGGTGTTGGAAATACTACTAGACTGATAGCAGACTATGTAAACAATGAATTTATTAGAACCGATCTTATACCTGAATTGGTTAGCAAAATAAAATGTAAAGGAACTATTAGTCCTTATGATTTTAATAAAAAAGGCCCTTGGCGAAACCTAGATACTATTTTTGGAGTCAATGCTTTGCATTGTGCTGATAACAAATTAATTACCCTTCAAAATCTAAAAGAAATGTTAAAACCCGGAGGTATTTTAGTATTAGGTGAAGGTGCTCCATATCCAAAAAATAATACTCCTTGGTGTTTAAATGGATTTTACGGGTTGTTTAATGGTTGGTGGGATAAAGGTGGTTTTATCTCTAGAAAAGAGTGGATAAGTTTACTCAATACAGCAGGTTTTGAAAAAATTGGTTTTAGTCAGCTTAGAGCGGGTAAATTTGATCTAGGAGGAATTATCTGGGGTCAACGCCCAATTCTTTAAGATCAATTACTAAATATATAATAAAGGAAGTAATATTTTCATGAATAAAAAAAGAGTAGTATTTATAGATGTACCAGGTCAAAGTGGATATTTACCTTTAGCAGGAGGTTACTTAATTGCTACGGCTAAATCAGATTTAAATGTTAGTAATTCAATCTCTTTTCAACTACTTTACCCTCATCCCGCATCAAAACTTGAAGATATCCTTCAATCCATAACCTCAATTAAACAACCACCAGAACTAATTGCGTTTTCAGTTCAAGGTTGGGCAATTCCTTTTGTAGACTTACTTGCAGCTCGATTAGCCAAAGAGTATCCAAAAGCGGTCATTATGTATGGTGGTAATCATGTAACTGATCAGGGTAAACAATTACTACAGAATAGAGATTATGTAAAAGCTATATGCAATGGAGAGGGTGAGTTCTTATTCAAAGAATTGATGTTAGGTTTAGCTAATCATGGCCTATCTGATGATGTGCTGCGAAGTGTAGCAGGAATAACTTTTAGAACAAGTGAAGGAGATATTTTTGAAAGCCCAAGAAGGGACAGAATTCAAGATATCGATGAGATCCCATCCCCTTATTTAGATGGAACACTTGATTTAACAAAGGATGATATTAATACAGTTCTCATTGAAACAAACAGAGGATGTCCATATAAATGTTCATTCTGTTATTGGGGTTCTGCAACCAACTCTAAAGTAAGAAAATTTTCATTAGATAGAGTTTTTTCTGAAATGGAGCTGTTTGCACAACATGAAATTGAATCTTGGTATATATGTGACGCAAATTTTGGAATGCTTAAACGAGATTTTGAAATTGTTGACAAAATCATTGAGCTTAAAAATACATACGGCTTCCCACGTGTAGTGCATACTAACTGGGCGAAACATTCAAATGAAAAAATTGTTGCATTAGTATCTAAGCTAAATAAAGAAGGCATCCACTCAACCTTTACAGTTGCGGCCCAATCTATGGATGATCATACATTAGAACTAGCCCAACGAAAAAATATGGCTATTAACAATATTAAAGATCTCACAGACCTCTGTAGAAAGAATAATGTTGTACCAAGAGGCGAGTTAATTTTTGGTCTGCCGGGGGAAAGCTATAATACTTTTTTGAAATCATATGACAAGATCGTAGATTACACTGATGCCATTTCCGTTTATCCGCACTATATTTTACCAAATACTCATTATAGTGATAAAAGAGATAAATTCTCCATAAAAACAGAAGCTGCAGAATTTGACACAGCTTATGAATACTGTACTGAACATGCTGACATGTCTCGAGATGATTTCATTCGTGGAATGAAATTTATCATCGCTAATAATATTGTTAAGGTCGGCGGTAACGTGTTTGTTGTCTATAACCGTACAGTTAATGCTGTTGCAGGAATTACACAATCTCAATTATTAGAAAAATTAGTGGATTGGATTCCAAGCTCTCAAGATCCAATAGCCAAATTACTAACACCCTTTTTACGCAATCCTTTAGCTACTCACCGTCATATGTTAGCAAGAGTTTGGAATATCATTAGAGATAGACGTGATGATTTTCTGAATATGATAGAGTTATTCGCTGACGAAAGAATACACTCATTAGTTGATCCTCAGAAAGCAGATATTCTTAGCCAATCTTTAAAATACGACTTTGCACTTTATCCCAAGTGTATTAAAAATGACGTCGTATTATCTACACCTAATGATTGCTACGAATCCGAATATTCATTTGACTACGACTTTTTAAGTTTCCAGCAAGGTAAAGATACTAAGCCAATTAAGAAAAAAAGTAATTATAGAATTTTCTATCGTAAAGGGTTATCTGAATACCCATTCGATAAGTGGTATTTTGGTTTCATTTCATTCCGTGGGGAATGTAAATACGTGGATGAAGTTAATAATATGAACTTAAAAACTTCCGTAGAAAATAATAAGGCAATAAGTGTTTCTAATATTTAAAGGGTAAATTAATTAAGACTATGAGCCAGAATTACAAACCAAATCAAAGTATTAAAGATAATAAGCATAATCATACTGATTTTAAATCAGTTATAGATGCATTAAATTATTGGTCTGTTACTACTCCAGATAATGATCTAATCACTTATATTGATAACAACCACACTCCGTATACTTTAACCTATAAGGAGTTTAGACAACGTGTTGAATCTTTATCGATTTTCCTAAAAGAAACTCACAATTTAAAGAATGGAGATCGAATAGCAGTAATAGGAAATTCTTCATTAGATGTAGTTCTTTTCTACTTCGCCATTATTAGACAAGGGTGTATCCTCGTACCAATTGACCCTAAAGTCAGTTCACAACAGCAAAAATTTATAATTGAATCCACACAATGTAGCTTAATAGTATCTGAAAACTCAGTATCAGATATATTAAACGAAATTAATATCAAGTTCCAAAAACTAAACTGTATTAATAATCTTAAAATCTATGAAAAAAATATTATAGATTTACCAACTGAGTTTGATGAAAATCAGCCTGCTATAATATTATCTACATCAGGAACCACATCAGAACCCAAGTTACCATGCTTATCTCACGGTAATTTAATGTCAAACTCAAAAAGTTTGAAAGTTATTCATAATGCTAATAATAGAACAATATCAATGTGTGTACTTCCCATTTTCCATGCAAATGCATTTTGTTTTTCTCTCGTAGGTACAATCTACTGGGGCGGCAAAGTAGTATTAACGAATGGGCTTTTGGGACTAAGTACAGGCAGTATAGCTAATGAATATAAAGTACATATTATCAGTCTTGTCCCATCATTAATAAGAGTTTTATTAACTCAACGATTTAGTGCTGAAAATATTCCCTCATTAAAATATATAACGAGTGCGGCTGCCCCCCTCCCCCAAAAATTGGCAGTAGAGTTTTTCTCAAAAACGAGGTTGCGAATACATCAAGGATGGGGCCTTACAGAATGTACAAATTTTGCAACTAAAATTCCTTGGCACCTTACGGATAAGGAATATGAAGAAGCAATGCATGATAATGATTTTTGCTCAATTGGTTGCCCTACATCTGATTGCTCAGTAGAGGTTATTGATGTAAATACTGGAGAAAATTTAAATGAAGGTGAGGTTGGAGAACTAATAGTCCAAGGAAAAAATTTGATGCTTGGCTATTGGAATAGAGATGACCTAACTTTAGAAGTTCTAACGAAAAAAGGATTGAAAACTGGTGATCTTGGATATTGGCGTTATATCGCTAATTCAAAAATGTATTTTATATGCGGAAGATTAAAAGAGATTATTATCCGTAACGGTGAAAATATTTCTCCTATTGCAGTTGAAAATGAACTTTTAAATTTATCTCCAAAATTTGAGATGGCTGTAATAGGTTTTAATAATAACTATGTGGGTGAAGAAGTTGGACTATACATTAATGTTGGTAGACATAAATTAGATAAAGCCCAAATTTTAAATATGCTTGATCAAGTTACTGAATTTCAACGTCCGCGTTGCATACTATTAGGAAAAACTGCTATCCCGCGTACAAGTACAGGAAAAATACAAAGAAAAAAACTAACTTATTTATTTGATAATCACAAAGACAAATTACTTAACTCCAGAAATCCAATGATTATAGAGCTGGAATAAATGAATCTAAAATTAGGAGATAAAGTATGTTAGAAAATGATATCTCAGTTATCATAACTACTTATGAAAGAAAGTCTAGTTTTAAAAAGGCTTTGGATAGTGTTCTAAATCAAAGCTATAAGAATTTTGAGTTAGTTGTAGTAGATGATAATTCAAAGGAAAATTACGTTGAAGATATGTTGAAAGCAACAAACTTAAATTATAAGTATGTTAAAAATTCAATAAATAAAGGAATTGCTGAAACTAGAAACATAGGAATAGAACTAGCAACCTCTCCTATAATCTGTTTTTTAGATGATGATGATGAATACTTCCCAGACTTTCTAAAGAATACTCTTGATACCCTAAAGAATTCTCCAGAAGATGTAGTAATGACATGGAGTAATGCTAAAATAAATATATATAAAGATTCTCAATTATCTCCTACTCTAACTAAGAATCGGATCTTTCATTGCACAGATTATGCGAATTATATAGATTTACTGTCTATAGGAACTGGCTATGGTATAGCATTGAAAAAGAACTGCTTTGATAAAATTGGTAAATTTGATACTAACTTTAAAGTTACAGAAGATACTGAATTTTTTGTCAGATTGATGAATGCGGGATTTAAGTGTCGTATAAATACAGATATAAACATTTTAATTAACCATCATATTTCAACACGGCAAACCTCTTCTAAAAATGATGATCTTCGAATAAGTGAAACTATAGTAATTATGAATAAGTATTTTGACTTCTTTGAGTCAAATCAAGATTTAAAACTAGAAATGGAAAATTATATTTCACTATTAAAAAATCGCAGCATGCAAAGAGGCTCAGAAAAAAACATACCAAAGCATTTTATAGCTTCAGGAACTGTCACATATTAAAATAAAAGGATAAAAAATTGTCTTCTGTTAATTTTTTAAATTCATTACTAACTTATGAATCTGGTATAAATGAATTATACTTTGATTGGTATCTTGCAAACTGGGATAATAAAACTATTGATTATTTCGATGTAAAAAGTACAGGAATAGTAACTCGAAATACTATCACTGGTAAGCCTGAAAGAAAAAAAATTTCTGTTAATGAATATTTTAAAACTTTAGGTGTATTAGAGTATTTTGACCCATTAAATATATCTAGTTTAAATTTAATGAAATATAGATCTATAAATCCTTGGGGTTTTATTGGATATCAGCTTGGAGAACAAGCTTTATTTGATTGTGGTATCTATACACCTAAGAAAGAAGAAATATTTCATAACAATAGAACTTATCAATTAAATGTTATATATGTAAAGCTCGAAGACCACACTTGGAGTGATAATATTGAAAAGAAAATAATTTTTGATAAAAATAACACCCCTTTAGTTATCGCAACCAATGTAAATACTTGGATGGGTAATTTCACTGGAAAATTTGGAATAAATAGTAAAGAAGATTTATTTAATCCAAATAAACAAACATTAGTTATTAAAAATTTAATGAAATACAATTATAATAAATTAATAGGAATTTTGGAAAAACACTCTTTTGATTTAGATATTTTTTTGAATCAAAACATAAAATATGATAATTCAATCAATATGAGATATAGTCTATCAGGAATATTAGCCTGTTGTCATCTTTGTGGATATAAAGCTACAGCTAATTTAATTTTAAAAAAAGAAGTATCATATGATGAGATAAATACCTCAATTTTAAACTATATGGAAAAATTTAGTGACTACGATGTAAAAGATATTATTGATTAGATTTTATTATCATCAACAATTAAACATAAATTACTTACTAAAATTTAAATTAGTAGAATAAAACAGAGTAAATTTTACTTGTGTTTTATCTTCTAATATATAATAGGTTTTATTTGCATGAAACGTACATATGAACAGATTTAAAATTTTATCCAATGGTTTTTTATCCGGCTTCACATATTGTTTTATTGCTATTACTTTACAAGCAGTATTAACAGATTTAGGATATTCGATTTCTTTTTTATCTTCAATAGCACTTGTGATACTGCCCTATTCATTTAAATTTCTGTGGAGTGGATTCGCTGATAAAATTGAAAAATCCTCTATTGAAAAACTTATTAGTTTTTTTATTTTAATTATTTCTGTCAATTTCTTTTTTCTTTTTTTGTTCAACAACTTTTACAATCCATTTTTCTATTTAATGCTATTAAATTTAGCTTTCTTAGGATCATGTTTTGATATACTGACAGATGCTAACTTAATTAAAAACTATTCCGATGAAATTCGACCCAACTTACTTACATTTTATATATTTGGTTGGAGATTGGCATTCATCTTTGCAGGAGGTGCACTTTTATATTTATTTAACAAATTACTGCAAAGCGACATGGAGTATCTATTCATTTTATCTGGAATAATGTTTTTTATTTTCTTTTTGGGCTTCATGAAATTTAAAATAAGTAATATTTTATCCCTTGTAAAAATTAATTACCAATATTTTTTTATACTATTTCCACTTTTCTCTTTATATTTTATTTTAAAAACTAGTTTTACAAATCTTAAAGACTCATTTTCAACACTTTATGAATTAAAAAATTTATATTCATTTTCAATATTATACAAACTCTTTGACCTAACTTTCACTTCTCTTATCACTATTTTTATTATCCAAAAATTTGGGATTAAACTTGATGCCTTTGGTACTATCAATAGTATCACATCCCTTATCGCAATTTTATCTTGCGGATATATCTGGTCTAAACTCAATGAAAAATATTCCAATATTACCATATTAATAGCATCGTCATTATTTAAAACTCTAACACTATTTCTTTGTATTTACATATATCATTTTAAATATTACAATTTTCACACCTTAATTATTTTATTTTTATTAAATATATTTTCAACAAGTTTAATAACATACTCTTTTTCAAATTTCATTATGACTACTGTTAAAGGAGCAAGATCATCATTTAAATATTCTATTTTAACTTCGCTACCTATGCTTTTTTTACTTTGTACTGTTCCACTATCATCTTTTTTGATTAATCATTATAACTGGGCTATCTTCTTTATTTTTATTATTTTACTTCAATTTTTAAGTTTTCTATCGTTATTTAGTATCAGATCTAAAAATAAATTTTGATATTAGAATCCATATACAATATTTTATAGTAAATAAAATATTAATTTAACATTTCATTATCAGCAATAAAAACATTAAATTAACATTAATAATTTCAACCACTTAGTTGACATTGGTGTATTTTTAAACTAACTTTAAATTATCTCTATAACTTTATAGAACTGTAAGAGATGAAAACAGCAAATCAAATACGGAAAGAATTTGAATCAAGAGGTAAGAGTATTGCTGAGTGGTCAAGAGAAAATAATTTTTCTGAACATCTCGTATATCAAGTCTTACTCTCTAATCGTATACCAAGGCGCGGTCAAAGCCATGACATCGCAGTAAAACTCGGATTAAAAGAAGGGGAAACTAATGAGTAATAACAGTTATAAAAAACAAAACGGACTATAAAAGTCCGTTTTGCCTAGCCTGCATCTAAATAGATACTGCTAAGTAGGATTTTTAGTATCTCTAGATGCGGCTAAATAGTCAAGTCTTCGCTTTAATTTATAGAGCGTATTTAACACATCTATCAAAAAGATGTATTAGGAGATATTAAATATGGGATTTAAACCGAATGTTCGAAAAAAAATCCACATTGAGAAAAATCTGTTTGAACAAATTAAATGTGCTTTTCTCTCACCTCCTTCACTTTCCAACCAACTAGTTGGTATCAGAAATATTTACCATGGTAGTTTTGGCAAACGGACAGCAATTCTTCCAAGTTTAAAAAATAATGGTGCGATATCACTAGAAAGTCAGCTTGAACTTGGACATGCAATCGAGCTTGAGAGACTTTCATCTATCTATGCATACCGCACCCAAGCAATAAAAATTGAACTGGGAAATAATAGTCATGCATTCCCAGATTTTTTAATATTAAATAATCTTAAGCAATATGAACTACATGAAATCAAAGAATGTCTTGAATCTCTGTCAGATGAACAGATAGAAAAGTTTAATCAAATTAAAAAATATCTTAAAAGATTGGATATTGAATATAAGCTTTTTGATCATAGACATATACCGACGCAAAGACAACGGCAACGATTGCTAGCAATGTATCAATCAATAAGAACACATCAACTATCAGATGAAAGAATTGAGTTAGCAAAAGAAATCCCTTTTCCTAAGCGTATATTTTTAGAGTATCTATATTCATATTTTAAAAATTATGATTACTCATATGAAGACTTAAACTATCTCCTTTTTTATAAACATCTTGGCAAAAATAACGTTAAAGAAATAAATATTTTGGAGAAATTCTGATGGATAATTTATTCATATCTCCAACAATTGGCATGCGTTTTATCTATAAAAATAGAGAGTATGAAGTTACTTTTCTTTTAATAGATAAATTTCGAGTTACAACAGCCCATGGAGGTGTAAACAGCTATTGGTCGATAGATAAAATCAATTCACTTTATAACAAAGGAGACATTAAAATAATTTATGAAAACAACTCCATCCTTACAAATCCGAAAGATATTAATACAATAAAAAGAAGGCTTTCATATGTCCATGAATCTTTGAAAAAAGGAATAAGATGTCAATCGGAGAAAAACTTAGAAAGATCAATAAAAATAATCTCAAAAAAAATTAATGATTCCAATCCTCCTTCTACTCGAACTTTATCAAAATGGATTAGAATCTATAGATCAGATTCGTATGATATAAAATGTTTAATTGACAATAGAAAAGGTAATTCAACAAAACGGAAACCATTTTATATTATTGAAGCTTTGAATCATGTATTAAAAAATGAAAATAATGCAGCATTAATTAAAACTGCAAAAGATTTAGAAAGTCATATTTATGAACAACTAGATGAAAAAAATATAATTCACTATGAAAATGATCATTATTCAATTCGATCAATTCAAAGATATATGAAAAAATTTAGCGACCCTTTTTTACAAAAATTGAAAAAAAATGGAAATCGGTATGCACAACTATATGTTCGTGCATCTGCTATGAGTCAAATAAGTGACGGATTATTACATGTAGTAGAGATCGACTCTCATAAACTTGACATAATTATTTTAGATGATGAGTTTTTGGAAGTTATGGGTAGAGCGTGGATAACACTTGCTATAGATAGATTCTCAAGAGTAATTGTTGGCTTCTATATTTCATATTTACCACCTTCTTCTTTCAGCTCTCTTCAAACATTAAAAGATATGATTACTCGTCCGACGAAGCATGAAATGGGCGGAATTCCTGCTGCAATAATCCCAGATAACGGTTCAGAAAATATTAATAATTCTTTTTTTAGATTATGTTCATCACTCAACATTACTATTCTACCCGCGCAATTTAGGACTGGAAATAATAAACCGTTCGTTGAAATTTTTTTTAAAAACATGACAAATAGTTTGATTAAAAAAATTTCTGGCACAACTTTATCCGATCCAATTGAACGGGAAGAATACGACTCAAAAAAATATGCAAGCGTAACATTAGAACAACTAAAAAATTATATACCCAATTGGATCAATATATATCATAAAGAACTTCACCGAGGTATTAATAGAGTTCCACAAGCTCTATGGAACCAAGAAGTAAAAAAATATACTCCCAAAGGCATAACTCACGATGAAGCAGATATATTATGCCGCACTCTACATTTAAGAGATATTAACAATGGAAGAGTTTTATTCGAATATATCTATTATTATTCACATGCTCTAAAAACACATGAATTAAAAGGTGTTAAACAGGCTCCGATTCTAGTAGATGAATCGGACTTAAGCTACGTTTATGTTCTTATAAACAATGATATTTGTATAAAAGCAGAATCAACTCAAAAAGAATATACTGACTGCTTATCTCTTAGTGAACATAAAGCTGTACGTGAAATAAAAAACAAATTAAAGCTTAATGACTTAGAAGAATATCCAGAGAAGAACAATATATATGCACGAATTAAATTAAGACAACTTATTCAAAGCGATATAGAACTAAACAAATCAAGTAAAAAGAAAAGGAATCTAGCTAAACTTATAAAAGAATCGAATATTCAATTTAATCAAGAAGAAAAAATAAATATTAAAGAAAGTTCGTTAAAAAATAGTGAAGTTATAAGTTTTGGGGATTTTGAAAGATTCGGATATGAAGAATTGGAGCTTGATCATGAAGTCTGATTTATATGAAAAGTTAGCAAGACTGGATAATTGTATAATTCAGCATAACCAATACAGGAATGCCGTGTCAGGAATTATTGACTGTTGGCAAAGAACAATTGCTTCACCGAACAAAGCAACAAGTTGCATGTTAATTGCTGAGGGTGGGCTTGGTAAGACTACAATTTGCAAAAAAGTTCTACAGAGTTTTACCTCTAATTTAGTCGAATATAGCGATCATTCTATACGCAAAAATCCTGCATTTTATATACAAATCCCATCTGGAAGTACGATCGATTCACTTACAACATTAATGTTAAATAAGCTCAATGATATCAATCCAAGCAGTGGTACACGGAGTGACCGAGCTTTCCGACTAAAGACAAAATTAAGTGAGAGCTGTACTGAACTAATAATATTTGATGAATTTCATCATATATATTCGACTCAAAGTTCAAAAATGAAATTTAGTAAGTCAAATGAAAACATCGCGAACTGGATCAAGACACTAAGTGACGAAAATAAGATATGTATTTGTTTAGTTTCACTACCTGAGTATGTTGAAATTTTTGAGAGAGACAGTCAGCAAAGCCGCCGATTTAAAAATAAATATATTCTTCATCCACTATCAATAAAAATCAATTCAAAAAAAGTTCATATAAAACCTTTTTTAGCAGAAGTTGATAGATTTATCGATAAAAAACTAGGACTTAGCTCTTTGAAATTATCAGATGATTCTATGGTTTTAAGAATATATATAGCAACGGCTGGATATCATGATTATGTGATGAGTTTAGTAAAAGAAGCTATAAGATTTGCGTTGGAAGAAGACAATCACACATTGAAGATCCAACATTTTTCGTTGGCATGGGAAACAGATATTACTGCTTATGTACGATTATCTGAGCGAAACCCATTTGAAATGCAAGCAAATGAACTAAACAATTTTATGAATTAACGTGAAAGTTTTGAAATGTCTTTAATTTATATACCCATACCGCATGAAGATGAATCAGCAGCAAGTTTAATTTTACGCGCCACAGAAAAAAATGGTTATAGAAGTTCTACGAGCTTTATCTATGCTTATAACTTAAAAGTACATACTAAAAGTTTAAATGCTTTTTTTGCAAATCGAGAAAAGTTCCGAGTTCTACTTCACCATCTTGAATTAGACCCCGAATATGAGAAACTTGCCCCACTAAGTGTCGGCCCAACAAAAAGACATTTAAAAGAACTTGATAATCAACTATTTCCAGAGAATTTTCTTAGTGTAGATGCAACAAAGCTCTGCCCTAGCTGTATAGCTGAGAAACATTATCTTAGAAAAATTTGGTTATTTAAGCACTTAACAGTATGCATAGAGCATAAGACAAAACTCATATCAGAATGTCCAAACTGCGGCACACTCATGACAGCTAATAGACGTGCTATACATTTGTGTTATCACTGTGAATATGATTTCAGAGAACAGAAAAGCAATGAATTAATTAATTCTGCTGAACTAAAAGCGAATCAATGGATTATAAGTTGTTTAGAAGCGAATTCATTAATTAATTTAAATAAAATCAATAAATTATTCAACTTAATCAACTCAACCAGAATTTTATATTCGAATATTCAAATTTATCTTCCCGATATTGTTATAGCATATTATTATTTTAATAATAAAATTGAATACCAGAATTCAATTTTAAAGATAGCTCAAGACAATATTAATATTACCCACCCCCGCTTACTTTTAATTTATTTCATTGCATTTGAAAAGAAAAATTCCGAAAGTCTCTACAATATACTTTCAGAATTATCTAAAATTAATTTTATTACAGATACTTCTGAATATTTCTTCTCTCGCCGATTAGCTTGTATTGCCTTAAATTTATCTGCATCTACTTTACATAGAAATTATCTACCAGATTTGAATTCCTCATCAAAAATATCATCGAAGATTATTGAAGATATCCTCATGGGTAAGAAAAAAAAGATAAATCCCATTGAAATTGATCTTGATAAATATTGTGATATAAAACAACTAACTATAATTTTAGCTATCAACTATGATCTGGCTAATAAACTATTTTATCACTCAAATATCTTTCAAGTTGAATCACTAAAAATTGGTTCAAAAACAATCAAAGCTATAAAACTTAAGGATTTCTTGAAATTTGATAAGAACTATATGTTAGCTAGTTGCTTTGCAGAATCACTAGGTATCAATCCAGCTATTATTTATAAGCGGTTAAAATTTCTTAACATTCTCCCCGCGCATGGTCCAGAGATAAATGGGATCCCGATAAATATCTATTTAAGAAAAGATTTAGAAAACATTACTAAAGACCAAATTTTAGATATTACTAATTATGAAAGAAGAACAACGAATAAAAGTTTTATAAAATTCCAATTACAACTTGAAATCCAATATATTTGCGACAGACTTAAAATCAATAAAATGCAGTTTAACAAATTAGTAAAATGTGGATTAATTGAAAAATGGGATTATAAAGAACATAAATGCTTCTTTAATCGAAACAAAGTAAATAATATTTTTAGACTTAGAAATAGCGATGATCACTTAACTATTGATGATGCTAGAGAAGTTTTACAAGTCTCTAAAAACTGGTTTTTTAAATATTGGGTTATAACGGGTTTCATTGAAGTAATTGATCTTTGTTTGTGGCGACTCGTGTCAAAACAACAAGTAGAAGAGGTTCTAAAAATTAAAGAAAACTATTTTACTGGTGTAGAAGCGAGCAAATTTCTTGGTATGCAAAACTCGCATGTCACAAATTTAGCATCTCAAGAGATCATTACCCCTGTTTATCTCGGCAAAGGTCCTAAAATTAGGCTTTTTAAAAAGGAAGATATCTTTGCTCTAAAAGACAACTATCTAGATGATCTCGTAAAGACTTAAAACATTACCAGATCATCTGAAATTTTTATTTAGAGTAGTGCATATTCTTATATAACTCTACCACCCATTCCTGTTTATACTCTACCAGTCGTTCCAGCTTTAAGTAAGCCTTCTTAAATTTTTTATTGAAAATGATCACTTCTGAGAGTTTTAGATATGCTAACTAGAAAGCTAACATCTGAGCGTGATATCGCTAAAGCAGCTGCTTATATATTGCGAGAAAGCTTTATTAAAGCCGCCAGTAGTGGAAAAGTACTTTACGTAGAGAATGATATTCTTTGGAGTAAGACTCCACATGGTCAACCAGTTTTCATTAAAAAATTAGCTGGTCGAAATCCTAGTCTTTGCAAAAGAATTACTAATCGCGGAACTTTTAAAATTAAAAAACGGAATGTTCAGTTGGTAAATACTTATAAATCAATACAATAAACACTTTTCCATTAATATTTGCATATTATTACTAGTTTAAACAAGGTAGTCTTATGATTATTTGAGCACCTGTTATTATCATACTTGGAAGCTATTAAACTGCGAGGTTAGCTTCTCCTCATAAGTACTTTTTAATTAATTCAAGGCACTTATCAATTATCTATTTTTGAGATATTCTGACTGATTTTCTTGATATTCTACCATGTGTATGTTGTTCACTATAGAAGCTGAATAAAGGATATCTTGATGATAAATTCCTAGCCAGTCACTGTCAGTTCCCAATATTAAGCAGATCATCTCCTTAATATTTTCTTCTCTAGATAAGTAATTATATGTTTGCGGCCACTCATTTTTATCTTTTGTAGAGGGTCTTGCTGTTATTTGGGGATGCGAATGCCACTCGCCTAAATATTGAAGGCTACCTCTGCTCTCTAAATGTAATTGGTCAACTAGTTCTTGATGACCGTCATTATTCCTTTTGCAAGAATATCTAGTTCGATTATCAGTTGGCATAGGAGGAGTGAATTTTCTAATAAAAAAATGTTTATCCTTTCGTTCGCCAATAATCACACCACAAGCTTCTAGTTGAGAGACTTCTTTTTGTCTAAAGCAGTTAATTTGATCAAAAGCAATTTTATCTATGATAATAAATATCTCATCTCTAATCGTATGATCAATAATAGTTTTCCAAATAATAAGATCACTCATTGTAGTGTACTACAACATGGGCAATCCGATGCTTTTGGAGCATCATTGGATATTATTTTACTCCCTTGCCATCGTTCAGAATATCTTGTTCTATATCTTGGCGATAAAATGCCATTAACATAATCAAGAACAATATCAGTTCCTAGTGCTGCTGCTGACATGCTTGCAGAAACAGAATAAGGAGTGAAATCACTACATGCTGCATATGCATGAGTAGGTGTATTATTTTTTAAAGCATCATATTGCTCGAGGAAAACACTGCCCGCATTTTGTAAGCAACTTCGACACGCAAAATTAGAGGCTGAGTCTTTTCTATTTGGCTCATTCAATAAACCTTGTACACATTCACCATTATCCCTGATCCACAAATGTATTAAACATGGTTGAGGATAGTCTAAATTTAACCTCCATTCAGATAAAAGCTCACCTATGCTTGGTTTAGCTGTAGCATCAAAAATAATATCAGCATCAGTTAAATCAAAACCATTTACTTTTGTGCCTATGAACTGCTCAATGGAGTTTTTGAAAGTTTTAATATTAAGTTGCGGAAGATCATTGTAAAGTTGATCTTTCAGTGCTTCTACTTTAGGACGACCTATGTAATTTTTACCTAAGAAATGTCGGCCAATATTATCTTCAGATAAATTATCAGGATCGATGAGTATTAATTCGCCTGACTCGGAACCTGCACCGAGCCTAGCTAAGTTATGTGCCAAATATCCACCAATAGCACCATTTCCTACTACAATAATAGTTCGACAAGATAAATTTTCTTGTTCCATTGCTTTTATATTCCTATTAAAAATAAATTCCGCAGTAGTATTAATTGTACTTGTAGGTACTAAACCAATCTGTGCTAATAAACTTGAAGATTTGATTTTGTCTAAGTCACTGGTTACTCCTAATAAGTTAATTTCTTGAGATATAGATTTATAGCTTGAGTACTCTTTTAATGGCTTAGGGAGTGCTATACAAAAAGAAAGAGGAATACCATCTATGATAAGACAGCAATAAAATTCTGTTTTAACCTCTATATCTGATCGCCTGAATAATTCATAAAACAAATCTTTCCACAGTTTTAAAGATGATCTTTGCCACATACGTAACCAAAATATTAAGTCTATTAGTCTTAGTATGGGCATATCTTGGCTAACAATATGGTTTTTACTTACATGTACTTCAGCTTGATAATCAAAAATTCTTTTAGAAAAAATTGATAAACTCGGTAATGGCTCATCATTAGACGGGGAGTTCAAAACTAGAAAATGGGTCTTGATTTTTTGATAAGTATTTTTTTCTTTAATTTTCCATGGAACTAAACTTGTAAAAGATTCATATTTAATAGTTGAACTTTCTATTAAGTGGACATACGAATATGCACTTAGCACATAAATATTGAAGTGCTGTAGTAAATTGTTTTCTTGTTCTGTTAGATCTTCAGTTGGTTGATTGGCTTCGCTCTTCTTAAAGTTATTATTAATTTTTATAAATAGATTATCTAACTCAGCTCTTCTAGCATAATTAAAGTCTATTTCACTGAAATGCAGGATATCACTTAATTGCTCCCACATGATATTCAAGTCTCTTCTAATATCCTCATCACGAGAATTTACTTCTACTAGTGACTCATTAAATAATTTTAAACATTGTTCTAAAAGCCATTCAAATATAGCTATAGGATTGGTTCTTGGTAGAGAAATCTCATTATGCAGGCTGTAACAGCATTTTAGGTAGTATTGTGAGTTTTCATCCTCAGTGGCTAGAGGGTTGTAAAAAGGCATAGGTAGAAAATGAGCTAATCCAATTAATTGTTGGAGTTCACTACAAAGTGGACCCTTTATATATACTTCAGGAAGAGAAATAAAGTTCCAATCAATAATTTGGATGATTAGCTCGACCTTACTAATTTTATCATTCGGTAGAGGTATATTTAATTCACCATGCCATGTATCTATGAATATCGGTTTAAATGTATCGAGTGAGATAGTAGATAAATGGAGTGCAGAGGCCGGAGCGGGAAATAGGGAGTGACAAAAACCCTTAGAAGTTAGGTAAGTACTAATTAGCTCTATAAGCTTAGTTCTTTGTTTTAATTGAGTTGGTAACACGACTACTCCAGTAAAATTATCTGCTACATATCATTTAACACATAGCAGATAAGGTTCTATTATAATTAACCACTAGACTGAGACTTTAGTTTCACTGAACTATCGCGACGGATGGAAGGAGTCTGAAGAATATTAGGAATACTATCTTCAGGATTCTGATGATCATTTCTCACTAGTGATGTATCAGTAGGAATACGATTACCAAAACTCGCAGTTAAATACGCTAGTGAAGTAGACGGACTCATTACACCTTGTTGAAGTGCTTGCATAATATTCTTATGAAGTTGTCTTGCAGCTTGTGCATTTTCAAGTCTTTGAGAAGCATTTGCTCTATTAAAATCTTCTGTTTCATGGTCTTCCATATCTTCTACATAGATATCATTCGCCAAGATTGTATCAAGGTTCGAAGTTACTATAGATAATGCCTGATCATCACGCCCTTGGACATAAGTATAACTTTTAACCGCAGCAATCATCAAAACAATGGATGTTGGTCCTTTTTCTTCCCACTGTTGATCTCTCCAACCTTTTAAATAGCGGGCGATATAGCGTAGCTGTCTGCCTGCATTTGGGTGTTTTTGACACTGTTTTTTAAACCAATTACGTACTTTTTCACAATCCGAAGGAAACCAGCTTCCATCTTCTTTAGCCATATGAATCATTTCAATTGATTCAAGATCAATTAAAGATTCATTTTCAAAAATTTCATTATTCAATGCAAAATCATAAGATTCCATTGAATAACTAGTACTTTCAAAACGTTCCTGGAGTGACTTATCTGATTTTTGCGCTGAGTCTAAAACAAGTTGATGTTGGTTTTGGATGTCCTTAAACATATCATTCGGAACTGCATATAACGGTACATCCATATGAGCAAGCGGTGCTACCCCACTTATTCTTATACAACTTGGTTTTTGATCAACACTCCACCCTGTATTTTCTTGCGCAAGCTCAGTTAAAGCATCATAAACAACTTGAATATATTTTTTAGCTTCCTCTGAAGAATTAGGTTTTCCCTCATCATTTAAGGTAAATACGCTAGCAGGGAGATAAGCACCATAGTCTAAGTCAAGCTCTTGTCCTTTGTGTGGTTGAGCTGGAATATTACAAGTACCATAGGCAAAAGAACCCTGTACTCGGAATTTTGGTTTTGTACCGTACTCCTGTTCTAATACTTGCTCTAATTTATTGCGGACTTTTATTTGGCACTCTTTAAGTTTATCGACAAGTTTTGGAGGAGGTAATAACTTAGTTGCATATCCATTTTCTTCATTTTGATAAACTAAATGTAAGTTAGCTGTAGATGTATTTTGCATTTTGTGTCCTATTAATTAAATATTTTTATTCGGTCCATGGTGCCATTTGGGGCTAGGAGCCACATGACTCATAATTTGAATAAGTTCAGGTTTCGCTATTGCGATCTTTGAACTGGAGCGAGCATTACCAATAAGAGTTTCTTGTGACCACTCGCTTACTAGATCTAACCCTACATAGTCAGTACTTTTTGCAACAAGGTTTTCATCAATTTTAAAAGAGATACCTTTATGCCTTGTAAGTCTATGATCTGCAATTTGTTGCATTAGCATCTGTTGATTAGCTAATGTCAAGTCAATAATATTTCTTGCACTATCACCTAGTTTGTATTTTGATTCCGCCCAATCTATAAGACCACCATCTTTATTATTTGAGGCATTAACGGTTCTTTTTGATGAAAGAGTACCAATGGAGAGTAGAGCGATATCTTTAAGACTAACATCAAAGAAATAATCTGCTTCGTGTAATCCAATTAAATTAGGATTGTTAGCACACAATCCTCCATCTACATACTGTTGATTCTCTATCATATGTCTTGGGAAATACATAGGCGCGGCAGAGGTAGCTAAAGCAATATCAACTAACTTAAACTTCCAATCACGTCTAAAGTCTTGATGGTGAGGTGTCTTAAAGACAACTGGTTTTCCTTCTGTGTAGTTAATAGAAGGAATAATGACAGGGTGCTTTGCATCAGCCAGTATTTTCTCGCCAAATAGTTCTGGTGAACTTAAAAGTTGTTTTAAACCATCAGCAGTGTAATTCGAACGTCTATAACCAAACCATCTGCTATACCAGCGTCTTTTTTTAAAAATTTCATGACCATGCTGAACAAATAGTTCAACTACCTTTTGCATTGGTATTTCAAGAGCAATAGCAATTGCAATAATACCTCCAACAGAAGTTCCTGTTATAAGATCGAAACGTTGGCCAATTGGTGAGCCAAACTCTTCTTCCAAATCTGCAAGAACCTGTGCAGTATATAACCCACGGTACCCACCACCAGATAACGCTAAAATTTGAAACGGCTTAGTTTCTATATCCATTTTCATACCTGTAATAAAGGTTAATTTCGTTATTTTTAACAGTGGCTTACCTATAATCTTATAAAATAAAGCCTGTCTCATTTTGTAATGATGTGGTGGTTTTTTGTATAATTTCAAGTGAATCCTTATGAAAAAATGATTTTTCTTTCAGAAAAAAATGACGGTTCGTTTATAAATATTTATCTAGAGATCAATATCATTCAATATAGATTTAATAAAAAGAACTTTAGTTTCCAGTTCAACTATTCTCTTAGAAATACATCGATCATATTTATGTAAGAAATTTTCAAAGTCAGGATGTTTATGGATAATATCCTGAATAAGAATTTGTTCTACCTTGTTTCTCTGCAATGATTTTTCAATAATGTTTTGCTCGGTAAGTAATACTTCTTTTATTTTCTCTTGCTGAATATTTTCCTTATGTACTTTAAGTCGAAGAGCCTCACTATATCTATATATCCTATTGTTCTCAGCTTTCTTTTCACACTTTAAATATTTGCACTCGACTAGAATGGCTAGCCCTCTATAGATTAACTGGCGGTCCTGATCTCCCATGTTTTTTCTTTTTTCAAAAATGGCTTGGACAAAATCATTTGCTCTCCAATTCAATATTTCATTACTCTCAAGGATTTCAAAAAATTCATGGTAAAAGGGTAAAGTCAGTTTAGACATACAAATATAAGATCAACAATTGAAATAGAAAATGAACAATGGGTTAGTTAGCCAAAGTATAGATAAGCATGGGAAAGTACTGGTCTTTCCTATGCTTCATTAAAGTTTAAACCGAAGTAAATTAACGATATGTCCGAATTAAATTATTTTCCAAATAACGATTGGTATAATTGTTTTCAAACCAATGCATCATATCTGCACCAAAATAAATATTGGTATATATACGGCTATCGACTCCAATTGCTGAGATGGTTTGCCAAGAACGAGTCATAATCGCAACTGGACTACCCTTTTTATCAAATTCAATTAAAGCTGGATCTACATCATAACGATTAGATGCACCATTAAAGGCAGTAATCGCTTGTCTTAAATTATTATTCAGTGATGCATTTACATCTTTCTTATATAAACGAACTTCATTACCTCTAGCTAATGCTTGCTCAATAAAAAGTTGTGCAGCCAAGTCCTTTTCTGAAACGTAAATACCATTATTAATTCTACGATTTGCTTCTGAAAAATTAGCTTGGTGAGTAATATATTTTTCTAGAAAGATGGCATCGAAAGTTCGTTTCTCTAATTTGTACTTATCCTTTAATAAAGCTGAGTTTAGAGTGATGACGTTATTATTGCCTTGTGAAGAAAGTACTAAGAACTTATTGCGAATATTTTCATCCCGCATATCGTTCCAAACCTTAACTGTACCATTACTCACCCACCCATCATAAGCTTGAACTCCTTTAGAAATAGTTTTTGCGGTTGAATTTGCAGCTTCCTGCATTTGTTGGCAACCAACTAAAGTCAAACTGAAAAAGGTAATTATACTTAATGGAATTTTGCTCATTTTTAATTCACTTACAACATTAAAAATGAGGATTATAATCCGTGGACTATTAATCCGCAAAAAATAATAGTTCTATTCTTTATGTGAATAGAATTTATGCAAGATTTATCTATAAAAGTTGGACAATTAATTCGTAAAAAACGTAAAGAGAAAGAAATCAGTCAGGAAAAATTGGCATTACTCTGCAATATAGATCGCAGTTATCTAGGCCGAATTGAAAGAGGTGAAGTCAATATTACGATATTAAAACTGTATGAAATCTCTAATGTTCTAGAGACTAATGCTAAAGATTTATTGCCTGATAATTAATTTAAAATTTTTAATCTATTTAATATGTTATTCATTAGTCTTTCTCTGTAAATAACGCTTCGATTTCATCCCAATCAGGTAAAATATGCTTCTTTTGCACGACTTCAAATTGTAATCCAACCTCATCCAGTATACGCTCAAAGATATCAAAAGATCCTGTAAAACGGCCATTCTCAATTTCAGATATGGTTGTTTTATTAATTCTAGTTAATTCAGATAGTTTCTGCTGTGTATAGCCTTTGCTTTTTCTTGCTTCTTTTACTTTTTCACCTATCTGGCCTCTATGCGCCATCGTATTCCTCTCATACAAAATTAGCTATATGGCTAACATTCTATAAATAATGAATAAAGTTAGCTATATAGCTAACTTTATAAGATCTATTAATCTATCTCACCGAGTACCCTACTAGAAAACAGGAATGAACTTTTCAAAAGTATTAGTTTTAAAATCTTTTGATGATTACACTCTTCAATTGCTTTACAAGAGAAAAGACTATGTTTACTCATTACCTATCCCATTCTAAAGGACATATTTTTGTCGTAGGTGATATCCACGGTTGTTATTCTCTTCTAATGCAAAAATTAGATGAACACAATTTTGACTTTGATAATGATTTACTTATATCAGTGGGTGATCTAATAGATAAAGGTCCAGAAAATATCGATTGTCTAACTCTTATCAACCAACCATGGTTCACTATGATTCGGGGAAATCATGAGGAAATGTGTATCTTAGGAAAAACTGATCTTAGAATTCGGGATATACACTTAAGGAATGGTGGTGAATGGTTCTACTCATTACCACAAAATAAACAATTAGAAATTTCTGCCACCTTTTCTCAACTTCCAATTCTTATAGAGCTAAAAACCTTTAGCAAAAAAATTGGCTTTGTTCATGCAGATATAGATTGCAATGACTGGGAGTTATTCAAGAAAGACGTTGAGCAAGGTAATTATCAAATATCTGGACTACAGTCCGCTTATCAAAAAGCGCTATGGGGCCGAGATCGTATTCGCAACTATTGTGAAGATTATGAACCTATCCGAAATATAGATGAAGTCTATTTAGGGCATACGATCGTGAAATCCCCCATCCAACTTGATAATTGTTTTTATATCGATATCGGTTCTTTTTGGAGTAATAATCTATATATAAAAAAACTCACTTAACCAATGAGTGATTAGAGAACCTATCTTTGGTCAATATTAAAAATTTATAGCTTTAACCTAAACGTCTTGATTCTTTTAATCATATATAATTAAAAGAATCAGAATGAATAACTGGAATTATTCAAATGCTAGAGCTTGTTAGTAGCTGGCAAGCTAGTAGCGCAGGCTAATCTCATTTGTTAATGGTAATAGAATCATTTATATTTTTTGAAGATTAAAATCCTTAATATTCCCCTTATCTCTATCACTTTTTTTTCTTATTACGTCTAATCGTCCCATGTGGAGCTATATTATTACCACCAAACGAATAGATTCCTTTTCTAACCTGGGGGTCTACAAGTTCGATACTAATATTATGTTTTGAACTTTTTTCTACACTATCAGAATACAAAGAATATTTAAATTTTTTGCTTGTTTCATCTTCTGTCCAAAATTTAACAAGAATTGCTGTAATATCATATTCATAACATTTTCTTAAACTAACTGAATCTTTCTCAGGCAAGTCATTTTTTACTTGGGTATTATACTCAGGCTGAAAATATCTAATCAAAGCCATTTCGATCATTAAAGTTTGTTCTCTTAATGACATTTCAAAACTACTTATTTTTCTTATTCTTTTTTCATTTTCTTCGCCATGTACTCTAGTAGGATCCGAAAAATCAACAATGGTTATAGGTTTAATTATGGGCGGAAAATCAAAAAAACCTACTAAAATTGAACGGTCTGGATGTCTTGCCCCCCAATCCAATGATATTTTACCAATTTTTTCATGACCGTCTGCACGCTCTAAAGCATTTTTCTTTTTCTTTATACCTGTCCCTTTTCCCACATACAGCACTTTCATTGTTGTAATATCTTCAATTCCAAGCAGATAAGCAATTTCTATAGCTGTTTTAGAGGTTATAAATTGATTATTTTCATCTTTTATTATTATATCCGTATGTGGGAATTCATCAATTTCCACTCGAACTTTATTATTATGAACAACAAAACTATCAAAAATACTGACACTTTTTATTTTACCTTTAAATCTATAATTCATTTCTACAGTAAAAAAAAGCTGATTATTTATAATTTCATATTTTAATGTATTAGGTATAAAAGTTATTCTTGGACAGTCAACAACGCAATAAATATGACATTTATTAATGATATCTTCATGATTTTCAGAAAATTTATGGTCTAGTGAATGTGAGGTCTTAAAAACATAATGATCATTGTTAGTTTCTAAACCGAAATTAGTCATATAGCTCTTATTCATTTTATCTACTTATATTAAATGTTTATTTCAGCATAAATATAATCACATAAAATGCAACCTTTACTTACAACTATCTAAAACCTGTCCTTAAATCATCCTCACATATCATCTAACATCTTATCGCCTAAAAAAACTAAACGCTAGATTCTTACGGGCATAGCCCGTTAGTAAATTGCGACACCACTACCAAATGATATTTAAATTGACGACTATTTATTTATTTCATGATGAATGCGCTGCCAATGATTAGATAACTGCCTCTTAATAAAGCTATCTTCCATTGTTTCTGAAGCTCTATACGCATAAGTTATAAAGTTACGTTGCTTACGAGCTAAATGACTGTACATACGATAAATTTTTCTACGATAAAGTATAGAGTTATTTTGACTAGCTTTGTTTTTAGAAGACCTTATTTTCGAAACAAGCCTTCTGTAATAGTTAGATATACTTGATGAACGAATTAGAATCTTTTTCCCATTATAAGTAAAACCCAAATATTGCAAAGGCTTATCAACTTTAGTACTGGCATCTACTGCTTTTAATTGTCCAGATTCATTGATAAATTGTATTTTTTCAACTTTAGTTGGATTTATTTTGAGCTGAGAACCACCAAGTTCTCCTAAAGCGCTTTGTAAGGCAATATAGATATCATTGATTTGAACATTTTCAGGAAATAAAACAATAATATCATCACAATAACGTCTATACAGTCCTCCTATTTTTTCCATCAAATCACAGCAATGATAGTCAAAATCTAACATATAAATATTAGAAAGTACGGCTGACATTGGAGAACCCTGTGGAATACCATAGCGTTTTCCCTCTATTCTTTCAGGAAATTGGATCAAATATTTAAATGATTCATTTGGTCCCAAAAACTTATATTTACGAATATCTCGAAAATCCTTTAAGGATTGATGATAGGCGCTTGTCTTTTTCCTTAAGGGATTGGGAATTTTTTCACCTAATCGTTTTCTATTAAGTTTATCGCTCCATCCCAACGCGAGTAATGCATCTTCTATATTCATAAAAGAGTAATTTGTTAAAGACTTAAAAACCATATAGTTATCTTGAGATAAACGATCGACATTATTAACTTTTTGCCACTGTTTTTTTAATATTTCATGATCCAAAGTATCAAAAAAACTAGATAAATCGATAGTTAAGACATTACATCCTTGTGTTTGAGCAATCCAATCAAATACCTCTTTTGCAAAGTCAACATTAGATTTTCCTAAAGAACGATATGCTAATACTGAATTGTTTAAGGATGTCTTTTTAATTAAATTCTCATATTGTCTATCAAGAAGATATGAGTAGTAAGCGTAAATATAACCATCTTTGTTTGCGGCATATCGTAATGGTCGAACTTTAGATACTCTTCGAGTTAAACCATTGTGTCTTCTAATTTTTCTAACACTTTGATCAAAACCAATAAATGGTAAAAACCAATGTTTTGAGACTTTATCAGGATTAGAGACTAATTCAAAAGCAGAGTGAACATCTAATGGAGTATCAAAATGTACTCTCGACTTGAGCCTATTATTGTGGGAATCGTTTATCCGATGTTTTTTATCGTATATTTCTTCTTTGTATTGATTAAAATTTAACAAAACAATTCCATTTAGCAGATCCGTAAGGGCTTGTGGCGCGTCTCACGTTACGCCCTTACGGAGTCTTTAAACTTTGGTTCAAAAACTTCTTAAACCCAGCACTTAATTTAGTCAAAAAAACAGCTTTGACAAACGCATTAAACTTAACATGCTATACTATTGGAGCTAGTATGATCACAAACCACTTGCTAATGATACTGTTAGTGTTGAAACCATGGATTGCCTTAATGGCTAGGTTCATTATTACAATACTTCTTAACAAACTGCTTGACAGTTCAAACTGTCTCCCTTTGCGAGCTAGGCGACCTACTCCAAAGGCAATATTAATTTATTAAAAAATATAAACAAAATCAATATTTAAATTTTAAAACTTCTCTCTCATTAATTATTGCTCCCTCTTCCTAAGAAAAATTCATTTTTTTATATAAATTAACACCAAGTATCAAATTTATAGTTACTCATACAATATTTAATTTAGGAAATACTAGTCAAACAGAAGCCTGCTTCGTTTTATCAGACAAAAAAAGGAAGTTTCAATTGTCGTTTTGGCAAAATAAGGAAGTTTCAATTGTCGTTTTATGCACTTTTCAATTGTCGCACCAAAACCTAAGTCATTGATTTATATGTGCTACCAAGGAAGTTTCAATTGTCGTTTTTCGGATCGAGTTAAAAAAGAGCCTAAATTTTAGGCTCTTTTTAATTTATAGGATAAATAAAATATAGATATTTTAACTATTTCGCTCATTTTTTCTTTTTATAATACAACATGAAAACATATTCACTTTGATTATTAAATTTCACACAACTCGATCACAACATATTGATTTTAATTACTTTAACAACAAATTCGATATAAAAACTTATCCAAGCAGATAAGTTTAGGCTTCTATTAATTCTAATATATCTAAATTATAATAAAATCAGATATAAAGGAAAAAACCATGTTTGAAAGAGACAAAAAAAGCATCATATCCTTACTTTTTGCATGGAATGAAACAGTTTTGCCTCAAATACTTCCTGCACTACTTCTAGTTTTAATAATTTCAACAGCATTTAGCAGTTTGATATATTTTAATGTCATTAAAATTGCAACATTCCCTACTATTAGCTTTTCAATATTTGGTGTTATTTTATCCATTTTCTTAGGTTTCAAAAATACTGCTTGTTATGATCGGTGGTGGGAGGCGAGAAAACTTTGGGGAACATTAATCGCTTCATCAAGACACATTCTCCGTGAAACTCTTCTACTCACAAAATCATATCGAATATTGATACTGAATTATTTAATATTATTCAGTAGCATATTACGCTATAGATTACGTAATATCCCATTAAATGCAGACATACTCTCAAATTATAGTTTTCTTAGCGATTCTGATATCAAAATATTACTAGAACAAAAAAATCCACCTCAATTTATTTTAGAAAAAATACAACATGTTTTGATTACAGCACTAAAAGAACAAGCGGTGACAGATATTATTTACAATCAAATAAACACACATATCACCGATTTAGGTAATGTCCAAGCAGGATGCGATAGAATAAAAGACTCACCTCTTCCATACTCATATTCTGTACTATTACATCGTGCGGTATATTGTTTTTGTTTTACATTACCATTTAGCTTAGAAACCACATTAGGAATTGGCACTCCTTTCTTAGTTGGCCTGATTGCTTATTTATTCTTAGGATTAGATGCTCTCAGCACTCAACTTGAAGAACCTTTTAATTTAAATATTAATGGATTACCTCTCGACAAGATGGTTTCGAATATTGAATATGAAATGAATAAACATTTATGAGATTAATAATATAATTTGATCCCTTCTTATAGATACCAAATAGTATCTGTTCATAGTCTTAATGCTACTCTCTGCTTTTCTCCGACCAAAACGCTTGTGGGAATATTTGTTTGCGAGACTAAACACCCATACGACGTTGTTAAATAGATAAATTTATTTTCTCTTTTTTATCCAAAGCAAAGCTGACTATTTATTTAAATCCAACCTTATGTTGGAGCTATTGGTCTAGCAATCACATGCAAGATACTGTTTTTTCTTGCACCTGAATGTCCACCCAGACCTATTACTAAAGCATCAGAATTTATTGAGTATAGATTACAAAACCGTCGCCTCGACAAAAGCTTGCCAAAGTTAAGCCAGCTGTTTGTGCCATTTGTATTGCCATACTCGTTGGGGCCGAAATCGTTGCAAGTAAAGCTATATTTAAAACAGCACACTTTCGAATCAGCTCATAACTTGCTCGACTAGTCATCACAACAAAGCCTTTCGATAAGTCAAAGTTCTGTGCAGAAATATGCCCCAGCAATTTATCTAATGCATTATGACGTCCAACATCTTCAAATAAAGCTAGAATTATTCCATTCTCAACCCAAGCTGCAGCATGCGCTCCCCCTGTAACAGCCGTAATTTTTTGCTGACTTTTTAATTGTTTCACTGCGCTAGGGATTTCACTTAACCAATCTGATTTAACTGGATGACTAATTTTTGGTAAAGAAAAATGTAATTGTTGTAGGCTCTCTATACCGCATAAGCCACATCCTGTTCTACCAATGAGCATTCTGCGGTGTTCTTTTAATGCCATAAAAGCTTTTGATGAAATCTGCATCTCAACCTGTATGCCAAAATTATTCTGAATTATATCAATTGAGTAAATTTCTTTTAAACTTCCAACTATCCCTTCAGAAAGACTAAAGCCTTTTGCAAATTCAACTACATCAGTTGGTGTAGCCATCATAACAGCATGCGATATACCATTATAAACTAAGGCAATAGGATACTCTTGAACAACTTTATCAAACTGAGTCTCTGTTTGGCCTTTCTCAAATCGTGTAATTTGAATTGACTCATAACCTGACAATTTTAGCTCCAACTTTAGTTTTCCTTACAATTAAGAATGGCAATCAAAGATTGCCATTCAATTTCACTCATAGTGAACTAAAGTACTAAATACTTAGATTCCAACCTTGTTCTCTGCATTTTCAGGATCAACT
The DNA here is from genome assembly GCF_031799075.1 of Acinetobacter sp. V91_7. Taxonomy (NCBI): domain Bacteria; kingdom Pseudomonadati; phylum Pseudomonadota; class Gammaproteobacteria; order Moraxellales; family Moraxellaceae; genus Acinetobacter; species Acinetobacter sp. V91_7. The sequence goes on along the minus strand of NZ_JAVQNT010000041.1, from coordinate 19,268 downwards.
TCAGTAAATAAATTGAAGTGCTCAGGCGCATCACCTGGATGTAGAACAACCGGAATGCTCTTCGAGGCTGGAATTTTCGCGTATTTATCATGACTTGAAAGCGCAACAAGAGGATTCGTCTCAGGATAGTATGCCGCTAAACTTCCTTGCGGAATGTTATAAGGCACTATTCGGAAACTTTTGACCACTCGTTTCACGCCATCAGAGAATACGCTTTCAATATCAACCCATTGATTATCAACAAATCCTGCTTCATCAATGTCTTTTTGATTCATAAACAATACGCGACGTTGACCAAAAACACCTCTATATCGGTCATCAAGTCCGTATAAAGTCGTGTTGTATTGATCGTGTGAACGAGTCGTCATTAACGTATAGACTTTGCTCTCTTTATACTCAGCAGCATATTGATTTTCTTGATCTTTATAGACTTCTGTTAATGGTGTGATGAGGAACTGAGCTTTACCAGCTGGGGTATTCCAAACTTTCTCATTCGCAGGATGGATAAGATGGAAACCACCTGGTTGATATACGCGACCATTGAAATCTTTGAACTCTTCAAAAACGTCTTCAATAGAATCACGAATACGATCATAATCCTCAATATACCAACGCCATTTAATTTTAGAGTCTGATAAAGTCGCTTCAGCCATTCGCGCAACGATATCAGGTTCAGAAAGTAAGTTTTGTGAGGCAGGCTCATTACGTCCAGCTGACAAATGGACATTACTCATTGAATCTTCAACTGAGATAGCTTGATTACCCTTCAGTTGTTTATCTACTTCTGTTCGACCTAAACACGGTAAAACTAATGCGTCTTTACCACAAACTAGATGACTACGGTTTAGCTTAGTTGCAATATTGACAACCAATGAACAACGTCTTAAAGCCTCTTGTGTATAAGGAGTATCTGGAGTTGCAACCGCGAAGTTTCCACCTAAACCAATAAAGACCTTCACATCCCCTTCATACATCGCCTTAATGGTATCAACGACACCATAACCATGTTTTCTAGGTGATTTAATTCCAAAAACGCGGTCTATGTTATCAAGCATTTTTTCACTTGGTAACTCATGAATCCCCATCGTCCTATCGCCTTGCACATTACTGTGCCCACGAACTGGGCATAAGCCTGCTCCTGGACGGCCAATCTGCCCTCTCGCTAACAGTAAATTCGCTAACATATGGACATTGGCCGTACCATGTCTGTGTTGTGTGATCCCCATGCCCCAACAAAAAATTGAACGCTCAGAATCTAAGAACATTTTAGCAATTGATTCTAGATTTTCTGGAGAAAGACCAGAATACTTATAAATATCACTCCATTCTGTTCGATCAATTTCTTTTAACATTTCGTCAAAACCAACTGTATTCTCGGCAATATATTGACGATTAAATACACTGGCTTTACCTGCAAGCAATGCTTGTTTATCCCATTCATGAAGATGTTTCATCATGCCTAACAGAAGAGCATAATCCCCGCCAATTTTAGGCTGGAAATAAAAACGACTAATCGGAGTACTTCCATTAGTCATCATCTCAATTGGAGCCTGCGGGTCTTGGAAGCGTTCTAATCCACGTTCTTTAATAGGGTTAATGGCAATAATATTCCCACCTCTACGCGAAACTTCACGCAAAGTACCTAGCATTCGAGGATGGTTCGTACCTGGATTATGTCCAAAGCTGAAGATAGCATCTGCTTCATCAAAGTCTTCTAGAGTAACTGTACCCTTCCCATGCCCAATAGAGTCTTTCAAACCCACACTAGTCGTTTCATGACACATGTTTGAACAATCGGGGAAATTATTGGTTCCAAAACTGCGCACAAATAATTGGTATAAAAACGCAGCTTCATTACTTGCTCGACCTGAAGTATAAAAAGCGGCCTGATCTGGGTTATCTAAAGCCTGAAGATGCTTAGCAATGATTTGAAACGCATCATCCCAAGAAATTGGAACATATTTGTCCGTAGCCGCATCATAACGCATCGGATCTGTTAAACGTCCTAAATCCTCTAAATAGAAATCATTTTGCTCGGCTAGCCAACTGACAGTATGGTGCGCAAAAAATTCTGGAGTAACTCTTTTACTTGTTGCTTCGAATGCAACAGCTTTTGCTCCATTTTCACAAAAGTTAAATGCATGAGCATTCTTTTTTTCAGGCCATGCACAACCAGGACAATCAAAACCTGTTGGCTGGTTAATATTCATTAAAGTAATTGAGCCTTTTGCGAAAACTTCTTGCCTTTTTAAATTTCGAGCAACACTCAATAAAGCCCCCCATCCACCAGCAGGATGTGTATAAGGTTCGATACGCGCGAAATTCGTATTTTCCTGAATATGACGCTCTTCACCTTCAGGTTTTATTTGTTCTGAATTGTTCATTTGAGTGCCCTCTTTATTGGGTTACCTGATTTACTCTAAAATCAGCTCATGAAAAAATTTTAGATCACTTTACTTTACAACCACTCATAACAATCATTCATCATTGTTATCACTTTATTTCATTAAATTACAATTATCTACTCGACATAATAAAACAGTTCTTAAATCGATTTTTTTTGCAGATCATCCACTATAAGTTTATTTCCTTAAATTAATAATTTTCTATCATAATGAAAATTATATTTTTAAACTCGATTCATTTAATATTTGTTATATATAATATTTTTATTAAATTAATATCTCCTATTAATCTATAATCTTCAAGTACTTCCAAGATATAATACACATTATAGGTATAATTAATAATTAACAACTCACTTTTATATCATGCTTATTTTTCAAAAAAAACTGGTCTATTCGCTGCCCTCTTTCATATCTACATATTCATAAAAATATATGATCTTTATGTGAGATCCAAATAACCAAATACAGCCTTTTCAACTCGCTGCTGTAAATGGTTTAAATCACTTTCCCCTGCCATGCTTGCCGCGTTAATCATCCCTTTACTTAAAGCAATTACATCTTGTGCGGCTGCTTTAGATGATGAACTTAGGTAAAGAAAAGAACTTCTTTAAAACTCGCAAGATGTCATAATTTCTTAAATATAATCAATCTTTTCCCGAGTACAAAACTGAACCAACTAAAACCGCTTGTCCTGCAATGCTGACATGTAATATTGAATCTGTTTTCTCAACTGTAACTAAAACTCGCCCCGGTCTTTGTATTGCGAGGCCTTGATACCCCCAATAACTTACTTTCTGGTCACATTCGATTAAATCATAGTGAACAAGGTATGCTCCTGCGGGACCATTTGCATTACCAGTTACAGGATCTTCATTAATACCGATTGCAGGTGCGAACATTCGACCATAAGTAATAGGTTCTTGCTTACTACCTTCCAAAACAAATGGAAAAAACCCATTGCAACCTATTTCAGCACTAATAGCTTTCAATTTTTCATTGTTTGGAATTAATCCATCAAGCTTACTTCTGCTCAGCATTGGCACCATCACCTTGGAATGCCCCGTCGTGACAACTTGTATTGGCAAGTCAGCAAAATCACTTTCACTCATACCCAGCGCGCTTGTAAGTTCACCCCGTTGTCTCGCATTAAAAGGTGGTAAAAATTCTACGCGACCTTGAGTCATTTTCACCAATAACGCTTCTGGACTTCCAAATATTGAAACGGGTAAATGACCAGCCCCTGTTTTTGCGATTAATGGATAGTCTGATTGGTGGCCTGTAGTTGCACGTAAAAAATGAGTGGCGATCGTCGCATGTCCACAGATCGGGACTTCATTTGTTGGCGTAAAATATCGAACATGTATGTCATAGCTTTGATCTTTAGGTAACAAAACAAAGGCAGTTTCTGAATACCCTGCGAATGCAGCAATATCTTGCATCTCTTGAGTTGTAAGATGGTCTGCCTCTAGAACAACTCCCGCTCGATTTCCTGTATTTGGTTTGGTGGTAAATGCATCAACCACATAAATGGTCGTCATGGCACGACTCCTCTGTTGTTAAAATAGTGATCTCAGAAATAGCTCTCGCCATAACCAGAAAATCTTATTTAATTGCAGCAAAACATGTCATAGCTCTAAAAGGTTTATAGTCGCCTCATATAATGATTTTTTGAGCCTTTGTAGTGGTTGTTTGAATTGTATAAATCTAAACATCGGAGATACTATAGTTTTTATTGAAAACGCATTTTTTAAATATGGAAAGGTATGAACTGGGACGATACTAAAATTTTGTTAGCTATTGGCCGGACTGGCGGGTTGAGCCGCAGTGCAAAATTGCTTGGTATCAGTGTTTCTACAGTACATCGCAGAGCCGTTGAACTGGAGAAAAGTCTCAATGCGACTCTTTTTTCCCGAGACAATGATGGCTATACACTTACCCACGTTGGAAAACATTTTTTTTCTTTGGCTGAAAAAGCAGAAGAGCATTTAATAGCGATGGAACGTTACAACGATCAAGGACAACAATCATTGTTCCGTATTGCTTTACCTGAGTTAATTGGGCAGCAGTTGCTCCAATCAAAGCTAACAGCATTGCAACTGAAGCACCCAGATTTACAATTAGAAATCTCAACGAGTGTCGTTCCTGTTGATTTTTCCCGACGGGAAGCTGATATTATTCTTCGACTTGTTCGTCCAGAAAGCGGGCGTTACATTATTCGGCGACTTGGCAAACTGGAGTATGGTCTTTATTGTAGTCAAGATTATCTCGCCAGTTTCACAGAGCATGCTGAAACGGATGATTTATTGAATCATCGTATAATCGGTTGGGACCGAAGCCTTCAATATACTTTCTTAGCACAATGGATGCGTGAACTCACCCAAGATGCATCCCCTGCCTTATCTTTTGATAACATGCACTCGCAACTACGAGCAGTCATTGAAGGACAAGGAGTTACAGCTCTACCTTGTTTTGTTGCCAAGGCTTCGGGTTTAGTGCCAATACTACCTGAGCAAACTTTAAAACAAGATGTCTGGTTAATGCGTCATTTAGATACTAAGAAAAGTGACTATTCAACGTTGATTAGTGAAACGATTGAAAAAGAACTACAAGAATATCTGTTGTGATAGATTGTTTGCTTGACTCAGACTGATAAAAAGAGGAAGAGAGAACGCACAAAATTTTCTTCGTAATCGTCAAATTAGATACGGAAACTATCGGTTACCCTCTAATTCACTATAGATAGTTTGTAGGCACCCATATCCTAGGAAAGTTTTAGTGTAAGACTTGACTCCTATCCCACCTCAACACTCATAGATTTCCCACTTATATACTAAATAAAAATATTTTAAAGAAGAATCACTTAAATCTAGAAATTTTAAAATCAAATATATAAATCAAAAAAAACTAAATACTAATTTTTAGTATATACAAAAATAAATATCTTTTAATATTCAAACCTAACAACCACAAGCCCAAAACATGTTATAGATAAGGAGAGCTGGAGCCCCTATAGGATAGGTATCACGATCTAGAACTTTATATAGCCTAGTCTTATATTTTATAATTAGTATTTTTTCTTTTCGATCAACTACCAAACCAACTCGATAAACAAAATAAAGAGAATCATTATTATTTATTCGCCTAAAGACAAATTGTACTGAATCCTCTTTTTGAATTTTTGAATGATCAATTACTATAAAACCATTACATATAGGACACTTCCATTTATCTAAATCAATACCAATATGCATATTTAAGTTTACCACATCATATAAATTAAGATTGTGCTACAAAACATACATAACAATATCAACAGAAAAATAAAAACATCAATATGAATTTAATTTTAAAAATAAAATTCAATTTAGTAAGTATTAAATTAAAGATTTAAACATAATTTAATACATAAAAAACAGCCAAACTAAAAAAATAATTTATTATTAAACCCCAATATTAATAATTATAATTACTCACTAGATTTTTCAATTATTCTTTGTATCACAGTTCTCGACACAGCAAGATCCTTAGCTAAAGAATATACACTAAATCCTTTTTTAAATTTATTAATAACTTCTTGTTTTTGATCATTCGTTAATTTTTCAGGTCTACCTACTTTCTTAGATAATTTATATTTTTTGTCCGCAGTTTGATCAGACAAGAAAAGTTTTTCAAAACCGATACAAATTCCTATAAAATGAATTAAATTTTCTTTAATATCTCCTTTTAATTCATTATTCATATAACCCAATATAATCAATTTAATTTTTTTTCTTTCAATTAAAATAATTGTTGATAATATTTCTTTAAAGCTATTTCCTAAACAGTCAATACCTTTGACAATTAAAAAGTCATCCTCTTCCAAAGAATAATTAATTAAATTAAAAAACATAGACCTTAAACTAATAGATTTATCAACTGAGACCAACTCTAGAACTACTCTAGTATCTTGAACTTTATGATTAAAATCATTTAACATTGAAATAAAAAATTCTTTTTCTTTATCAAAGTCATCAAGATTAGAATTAATCCGCATATAAGCATAAGTACGCATGCTTCCCCCGTCCTTGGAATTATGTGAAGTACATTCCAAATGTATGTTCAAATCAAAAATTTGGTTCTAGACACTTTTAGAGCTTCACTTATTGTTTTTTATATATAATTAATATCTTAAATTTATATTTTTTTATATTAATATAAATATTTTTATATTTCCACCCATTAAATAACAGAAATATATAATATTAAAAAACATTATATAAATAACAAAAAAGATACCCTGAGAAGTTAATTATTATTTTCAGATTTAGATATCATTAATAAAAATTAGCAATATACTTTAAATATAATAGCTATAAAAATCAATTTTAAATAACAAAGTATCTTTATATATATAACAACAAGCCAGATACTCTTTACAATAAATTATCCAAAATTGTTTTAAACCTATGTATTTAATTTTTCATAAATTTATACACACAACCCCAAACAAAATAAAAACAAAAAATAAATTAATAAAAATCAACTACATATAGCAATTACAAATAATCACATTAGCAATAACTTATTGTTTTTTTATTTTCCACCTACTTAAATTAATTTAATTAAACAATAAAACTAGATTTTAATATAATATTTATATTAGATTCAGAAATATTCAAATTAAAGGGTTAATTCAAGATGGAAAATATCATACAAAAAAAATCAATAAAGTTATTAACTAATATAATTGTGAAAGTTAATAAAAGTTAGAAGTAAGTAGTTATTTAACTATGTATTTAATTGATATGTTTTAAACACTGTATAGTACACTTTTGTGATTTAGTTCATGTTTTTTTTAAAAAAATAAGATGCTAAGATTTGTTTTGTTTTTGTTTCATTTTGGTGTTTTAATATGCGTACATATGCCTATGTTAGAATAGAGCCTAATTTGCAATTTGAATTTTCTAGGTATATCTCTTTTTTTAGTGAGTATGGCTATAAAATCCAAAAGAATAGATTAGTAGTAGAAGAAGTATCAGTTAATAAATCTATTGCTTATAGAGATAAATTTCTGAATTTAATAAGCTATTCTTTAGAGGAAGGAGATATTTTAGTGATAAAAAGCATGGATTGCTTGGGCAATAGTTTTGAAGAAATTTTAGGAATAGTTGATAAAATTGATCAGAAAAAAATTCGATTAATATGCTTAGACTATTCTAAAAATGAAATTAATGGTGACTTGAAAATTTTCTTTCTCCATTTTCTCAAATTATCAGCCGAATTTGAGAAATTGTTCAAGTCTGACAATAAGAAGTTCAAGGATCACAAACCAGCAAGAAAAGTTGGTCGGCCAGAAATATTAAATAATGAACAAAAAAATAGAGTGATTGAATTATTTAAGAAAGGCTACAGCGTATATTCACTCGCTAAAGAATTTTCAGTTACAAGAACAGTAATTCAGCGAATTTTAAATAATGCAACGAAAAGTAATGTATTGTAATTATTAAAATTTTTTAACTTTGCATCCTATTACATACACATGGAATAATATAACAAGGAAGAGTAATGAACAATACAGTATTAAACCGCTAAGCAAAATTAACTCGAGATACTATTAAATCCCAAGCAATGATAAAATAAGTTATTGAAATTTAAACACATATTCAAAATATATTTTATGCTTGAAATTTAGATGTCGACCATTATAGATTAAATTACTTTTTCCATACGATTCGTTAAAAGTAATTTTATACTTTTATTATGATTGCTCAACAAATTAAATAATATTTATTTTCAATAGTTTGCAAAAAAAAATTATATAAAAATATAATTTATATATATTTACTATTGATTATATTATATTTAGATCGTAGAGTTTTCCTTGAATTAAAATGATTTTATTTTCAAGAAAAACTTGACAGTATAGATCTATTTTAAACAATTGATTAACAATTCAACCATTTGAAATTTATAAATTTCAGCTTTCAACAAAAGCAATTCATGCTTTTACAGGCTCTATTATGAATAGTTTATTTATTTTAAAATATGATAAATATTTAATATGAATGATATTTTTTTGAATTTCTCAATAGGCTCAGCAACAGGTAAGATTTATATTCCGACAGGAACTGGACCTTTTCCAACAATTATTATTTTTGATACAGGTTTAATAAAAATCACAGAAACTTATGCTACTTTCTATGCAAAAAAAATGAAAGAAATAGGTTTTTCTGTTTTTATAATAAAATTAAACTTAAATAAAAAAAATGAAATTGGTTCAACAATAGAATATATTTTAAGCCGAGAGGAGGTAAATAGTAATAAGATATACTTAATAGAAATTGAAAAAAATAATCTGATAGATTTCAATATGGAATCATATAAAAATTATTTTCAAGCTATTACTTCAATTAATTGCTTTAGTTTAAATAGTTAACATATTTAAAGAGAACTTTTTTAAATTACTTGAATGATTTATAGAGAGACTAAGCTACTAAAACTTAGTCTACTTTTATGTACTTAATTATCAAAAACCATGACTAACAGATGATTTAGAAACATAAATTGAATTTTGTGGGTTTGCATCTTCTACCCAACATGATTTAGAGACATTAATCTCCTCGCCACTTACTAAAGTAATCTTTGTCTGTTTCACATCGCTAGTAGCATTACTCGCAGCATAGTAATGATGCTTATCACAAATCACTGTCTTCTTATGATTACTTGCATACTGAGTAGCTTTATCTGCTGTAACCTCACCCGTACCTAAACTAGGGTGGCCTGATTTTTCTGCTATTAAATACAATTTATGGCTAGCAATGGTATTAATAGAAGCTGGCGAATAAACAAATTGATGTCCATATGGCTGATTCGCACATCCAGCCAAGATGAGTGTTAATGAAAATACGATTTGAGTTAGAATTAAATTCTTCATTAATTTTAATCCTCATGTTAAATATATAAACATCCATTTTTATAAAACCCATCTTAAATTAAAATTTATAGAATTAGGATCATTAATAATAGATATATCATTAAAATAAGTTTAAGTGAAATTTGACTTTACATTCTTAAATTAGAATCAAAAAATCAATATGACTTTAAATTCTTTATTAATCAAGAAGAGTCCACATCCTAAGAGGTTGTGGACTTAGTGAATATCACTCAAACCTGAAATACGAGGATGATTATGTAATAAGTATCCTCAAAATTATATTCACATGAGAATCCACCACTATCAATTACAAATTAATTAAGTTAAAAATAATTTTTCCTAGGTTAAAAAATATCCTTAATTTACATACAGTAATCTCACTCATAATTTAAAAAATGTTTTAAAATTATGTTTTAAATACACTCTTTTTAAGTCAATTTTCAATTAAAAAAGTACTAAATTTTTAAGATTTTAAATAACTACACTTTTATAAACATATTAAAAATTATAATAATAAAACCTATTTTATAATATTTATATCTAAGATTAGTTAAATATTGGTGATTTATTATTTAAAGGTTTAATAAAATAAACTATAGGCACCAAGAATTACAAAGCTAAAAAACCCTTCTCATCAGAATTTAGTTTTATCCCTGATTCTATGATTGTTTTTTTAAGACAGTTAATGATTATTGCAGAGTTATAAAAATTATTATATCTATTTAATGGAAGTAATACATTTCGGTCACTTGCTGCTAATGATAAATTTGATAAAAAATTTCTCATGAACATATAGCCAGAGAAAGAATTATCTTTAAAAACTAAGCTACCATCAACATACGTACGCTTTATTATGCTATCTGGTAAATTCAATTGACTGTCATCCTTTTTAGCCAAAAAAGCTAATCTATACCACAACTTATTATAAGGTACTTGGTAAATATTATTTTGTAAATTGCTGCTATTTGTTGGTAAAAGAACTCTCCCCTTTGTGTCAATGTCATCTTTTCTTAATAATCTTTCTGACCAGTTTGCCATACCTTCAAGATACCAACTTGGTTTTAATGGACTATAACCATATTGATAAAGATGAAATATCTCATGGGCAACAACTGTCCAATAATTTCCCGGAAAGTTTTTTAATCTACTATTTAATTTAATCAACAAAGCCTTGTTTCTTTTAGGTCCATCAAAACTGTATACATAGGGTTTATCATAGGCAATACCATTATAATTTATACTAACCACATGAATATCAATATAATTTACTTCAGAATTATACCTAGGGCTCTTGATAGGATTAACAAAACCTAGATAGTCAAGTGCATCTATAGTTGCATTAGCTTGAATTGCAATGTTTTCTATATAATCTGGAATATTATTTTTATTAGCATCTATCTGCTCTATCTCATTCAGAGTATAGACGACCCTAATTTTCCCAGATTTATAATATTTTTTTTCGTCTTTTATAGTCATATTTTCTTTGACTCCAGCTAGACATACTAAGCTAAACGATGAGATCAAAAATAAGAAAATAATCTTTAATACATTATTTAAAAATAAGATTTTTCCATAGTTTAAAATTATTTTCATCATTGAATCTCCATACAGATCTAGCGCAGTTTTTATGGAATAAATTTATTTTTTGTCTATTACTTAATAATTCTACAGTAGTATTAATAAATTTTTCTGTATCATTATCCTCAATCAAATAACCATTATAGTCATTAATAATCATTTCACTCGGACCATAATCAATATCAAAAGAAATTACTGGACAATTATTCTTCAAAGAATCTAATATGGCCATACAAAATCCTTCGGATCCACTAGTAAACAACATGAGATCTGCATTTTTAAGTACAGAACTTACATCTGCAATGAATTCACGTAGTCGCACAATACCTTCCAAATTATTATTTTTTATAACTTTATTTAAATTTTCTTTCTCAGGCCCAAAGCCATAAATATCTAAGTTTGCTTGAGGAATTCTCTTATGAATCTCACTAAATAATTCAATAAGTAGATCTAACCGTTTTACTTTATCAAACCTTGCCAAACATACACATTGATATTCCTGTGGTGAAGTTAAACTATTTTCAAATGTTGTATTTTTATAAAAATGGGGGATAACTGTATAGTTAGAATAAGAACCAAATCTCTTGCTAAAATCTATTTTTTGTTTATCTGTTAGAAAAATGAGATGATCAATTTTATCTAAGTTCTCAATATAACTATTGTAGTGAGCATTAGGTTTTGAATCTTTTTCTCTAGCTTTTGAGTAATGTGCAGCATGAATAACCCCAATCACAGTAGAATTTTCTTTTTTATTCAAAAGTATGTTTTTTGCAAAAACTATAGCTCTATCAATAATATAAACCTTATGTTCATTCATATTAATTTTAGATAAAGTATATTCAAACAATTCAATTTCTGAATTAAACTTTCGTGAAATTATACCCTCCTCTCCATATAGATATAAACTAATTATCTTTCCTTCCTTATTATAATTTCTTGATAGAACAAGATGATTATTAATGTCATAGAAGTCTTCTGTAATAACTAATCTATTACTATCTAAGACTTGTGATGAGCTCAAAATTCCCTTTTCATTAAATTTCAATCTTTTAACTATTTGTCCAGATTCAAAAATATTTATATGACTTAAAAGCCCTTGCTTGTTTTTAACATAATATTTACAAAGTTTATTTTTATCATCAAAGACCTTAACATTTCCTAGATTATCATTTTCAATGTTTTCTTCTTCGGTGGAAAATTTATAACTATTTCCATGCTCAAGATCAACTGAAAATTCATTTTTTTGATAATAAGAATATAAATTTAAGAAATTAATATTTTTATTTACTTCTAGATCTAACAGTCCACTTAAATATAAATCCTTATAAAGTACATTAATCATAGGATTATAAGAAAGAGTACATATATTTACTTTAATTCCATTTCTACTAAATAAATCTGCTCTTTTAATCAGTGCAATTAATAGACCATTTTTTTCCTGCTTAATTGCAGGATAAAGCATATATATACCCTTTTCCTGTAACATTATAATTCTCTTATCTTAAATTGATAGGTAAAAAGTTATTCTTGAAAGGTGGTTTTGCATTTTCTTGTAACCACTCATAATAATCAACCTGAGCTTTTGCTACAGGATAAGCCATAAATCCAATTCCTGGACCTGCATTGACCTCAAATATAGCAATGTTCCCTTCCTGATCAATGCCTAAATCTAAACCTAATGAGTCTAAGCGCCATGCATATTGCTTTTGGAAAGCCAGAGGGAATTTTTCGAAAATTTTCTTTATACTTTTATTAATTTTCTCAAATGAATTTGGATAATATTGCTCTAAAAACATTTTTTCACGCGTAGTGATTAATGCTCCTTGCATACCATTCGTAATATCAATATTTTTATTGATATTCACATAGGGAAAGAATTTTATTAACTTCCACTTACCACCCGCTCCTCTACTAATTTGCATGCGAAAAACTGTATTGAGTGAATTATTTGTAGAACTATTAAAATACTTACTTAGGGAATAACCTTTATTCTTAATATCTTTATCAAAAAAATGTCTAAGTTCATTTTTATTAAATTCATTTTTTTTATCTAACTGCTTTACAATATATTTTTTATCTAAGAACTCTACAGAAAAAATTCCTTTCCCCTGATTACTTGATAAGGGCTTTAATATCACTTTCTTATATTTTTGAATTGCATTCAAAAGATCATCAAATTCTTTACAGTCTTCAACACTTATCAAGAATTCATTGATATCTTCAATTTTTTTTAATTTTAGGTCAACATTCTTTTTTGTTCCAATTCTATTTGATGTAAAAGGAATTTTTTCTGCTAATTTTAGATATATTTCCTTATCCTCCGCCTTAACAGCTAGCCTATTTTGAATTACATGAGGAAAGTTAAATTCTTTTTCTAAAACTTTTCCATTTAATATAGTCTTGCCTACTATCTTTTCAGTTTCAAAACATACATCTTTTGCTGTAAAAACATAAGCTTCATGCCCTCGGCTTTGGGCAACAATAATGAAGATTTCCTCTACATCAGTTAAGTTTTTTGCTGGTTTTAAAATTCCAAATATAGACATTATATTACTCCAATTAAATCATTAATCATTTCTTGATCAATCAATCTACTGTGATCATCTTTTGAATACCCTAGGCAAGCAATAAGATATTTATTGCGTATTTTTACTATCTGTACACTATTAAATACATTTGGAAAAAGTGTTCCTGTTTTAATAAATGTTTTCTCATTTGAATCAAAATCAATATTGATATAATTCTTATTCCGTTGAACAACGATACTTTGATGAGGATAAAATAAGAAAGATTCTATTTTTTTATTTTCCAATATATTAAGAACTAATTTCAATAAATCATTAACAGTTGTATATTGTTTACTTTCATATAAGCCATGTGAATTTACAATATTTGTAAGCTTCATCCCAATTCTATTTATTACTTTTCTTGCATGTTCCTCATAAGGAACATTCGTTTTTTCTTCAATTACTTCCTTTAATACTTCAGCACTCGTATTACTTGACTTAAACATCATATTTTTAAGTAAGTCATTAATTGTTATAAGATCATTCTCCAACAAGTTATAACCACTTCCAACTATTAAATTATTTTTTTTAATTTTAACAATTTCTCTTAAAGAAATATTTAAATCAAAAACCAAAAACAATGTTAATAACTTTACAACAGACCCTGGTACAATTTTTATATTTTTACTCTTAGAATAAACTTCAATGCTGTGCTCTTCATCAACAATAAAGATTGACAATGACTTAGCCGAGATTTTCTCAATTTTTTTCATAATTGAATTAAATTCGATTAATCCTATTACTTTATTTTCTACATTTATAATAGTGTTCATACTTTACTCCACTATTAACTTTTTCAATTTCATTTTTTCTAAATTATTTTTTTTCAAATCAAATTCAATTAAAAACTGTTGAATATTATCTATTTCTAGATTTTGAATATCTGAAAATCCATATTCCCACCATTTTGATTTTAGTAACTGGTTAATAGTATCTTTATCAAATCTGTATTTTATAATTTTTGCAGGATTGCCACCGACAATTGCATAAGGAGGTACATCTTTTGTAACGACTGAATTTGCTGCAATTACAGCTCCATTTCCAATAGTTATCGTTGGCTTTAACAACGCTCTTGCCCCTATCCAAACATCATGCCCAATATCCAGTCCTTTTAATTCAGGATTATTTGGTAACCTTCGAGCATTTTGATCCACCTTATTTATTTCTAAATATTTTTGATAAATTATAAAATTTCGATCATATGTTGTTGCTGAGGTTGTAAGCCATTCATGAGGATGCCTTAAACCAAGTACTCTCACTCCTTCTGCTATGGAGCAATACCGACCCACTTTAGTCGTAATTGGCAATAGAGACCAACTATAAGAAAATGCGCCCATACTCCAAATGTTGTTACCGACTAAAAATGCACAAAAAGGTTCAATTTCTACTTTTTCTAAAAAATTAATAAAATCTTCATCAAGAAATCTTGAGTTACCATTACGAGTAAAAAATATATTATTTTCACCCATGGTTTCTTTTAGCTCTATATATTGTCTTTTCATATATCACTCAAAATATTTATAAAAAGCTACTAAACCAGATAAATTATGCTCTTGATCATCTATTCGTGCTCTAAAACGATCATGTCTAACAAAGAATGCATTCTTAACTTTATCTGGCCTAGCCATATACATTGCTAATTCTGGATAAAAGAAACCGGTAGAACACTGAAACTCAACTCTATATTTAATTAATTCTTTTAACTCATCAAATTTAGCTTCATTAAACAACTCTAGATAATTATTATCTCGCATATATAAAACCATTTTATATGCTGACATCATCATTTCTAAAAATGTTGCATAAGCAGTTTTTCTATTTTTAATAAAATCCATGTGATTTAGATAATTATTCATTCCAAATCTGAAATATTTTTCTTCAGGGCATATTTTTGTTAATTCATTTGTACAATAACTTAACCAATGGTCATGATACTTATCATATTTTTTAACAATAAAATTGTTAAACATTAGTTTAACAGTATCTAGTAAATCTTTATTTTTATTAATCTGATATAAACGTAAAAGCCCTAAAGCAGCTTCACCATCATAATATACAATTCTAAATTTCTCTTTTACACTTAATGAAGGATAATTTAAAATATGACTAGTTTGTCCATGTTCATCAATCATATATTTTATCCCCTTTGCTAGCATTTCAGCATTTTTAAGATACTTATCATTACCAGTTATTTCCTGATATTTAGCAAGCATAAAAATTGCAGTTGCATTTGAACCTAATTTTATTTCTAAATCTTGCTCTCCATCAATCATAAATCCTTTTTCTTCTATAATTTTATAAAATTTCTGAAATGCATACTCCATAGATCTTTCAATTTTATCTAAATATTTTTTATTAAAATCTACTTCTAATGTTTCTAACAAGGCATATAAAGATGTACAATGCCGGACTGTATTATAGCTTTTAATCTCTCTATCATAAGCAGGAAAATAACCATAAATAAAGCGACCATCATCCATAATTTGATTATACAAAAACTCGGCATTATTAATAATAATTTCTTTGATCTCAGCCTTACTAATTTTAGAATGACATCTTATTCCATTTGCTACACCTACAGTCTGCAAATCAACAAACACCCCATTTTCATAAAAAGCAGCTATAGTGTCAAAAACCCACACTTTTTTTATATCATTCAATTTAAAGTACTTAGTAATATTTTTATATTTTGCTTTTATCGCATCATTAAGATTCTTTTCATCAAAAAAATTAGGTTTATCAAATGAAATACCTTTTATAATAGCTTTACCATATATTTCTTGTTCTAAAAAACATAGATTAAACTTTCCATCAAAGCTGATACCTTTTCTATAATGATTATTATGCTCTTGATTTAAAATAAAAAACTCAACATCACCCCAGCTCTCTTCACTGATATTATATGCAAGATCTATTTTAAAAAACTCAGCTAGTCCTCTATTTTTAGAATATAAATTATCTAAAAAAGAATATATTCTCTTTAATACAGTATTAATATTTTCATCAAAAGTATTCCATACTTCACAGCGTTTTTTCTCATTTCCAACAGATAAGAAAACACATATACCTCCCTCATTTTCAGAATGGTTTTTCAATTGAATTAACAACCAATCTTTTAATTTTTTTTTGAATTCCTCAAATTTACTATAGGTATTAATTTCCATATTATCACTTTAAAAAATCTTTTAAGTTATTATAACATATCATATTTAATTTCAAAATTATTTAACAAAATAAAAAAGAGGATCCGTAGATCCTCTTTTTTCAAATAATCAAATTAAAATAATATTTGACTATTTTGCAGTAGTTCATCAATCGTAGTAGTAGTATTTTTAAGAGTTAAGATTTCTGTAGAATTATAAGATATTCCACTTCCATCTCTATCTATACTAATTACTGTATCTGCACCTACTTGAGTAGCAGTTACATATTGACCAATATTTGTATTATTAACAGACTGACCTGATAATAAAGTACTTATATCGATTTTATCTCCTTCTGCTTTATTAAAATCACTCCAGGTATCTGAACCATTTCCACCTGTAGAATCTGTAGCATTTAGAAGGTTGAATATAACTGTATCTGCACCAGTACCAGTTGTATAAACATCATTTCCTGATGTACCAGAAATTAAATCATTTCCAGTACCCGTTTCATAATGTCTACCCAAGTTAATTGTTAATGTAGCTACATTACTTTCATCGCCATTCGCAGCTATAAGTTTATAATTGAAACTTGTAGTTTGACTTCCGTCTGCTGTGGCATTTGGAGTAAATGTATATGTACCGTTTGCAGCAATATTTAATGTTCCATTACTGTAAACCAAAGTTTGACCAGTAGCTTCAACAAATACGCCAGCTGCATTTTCTACAAACAACTTGGTACCCACACCACCTGTCACATCAGTACCATTACCACTATCATCTGTAATTATGTTACCTGTTGCTGGAGTAAATTCTCCAGAAGCAGTAAATACATCGTAATGTGTCAATGTTGGTTGAACTGAGGTTTGTACCGTAGTCGTATTAGTACCATTAACAAGGAATGACTCATTGCTTTCAGTACTTGTATACACTACACGCCATTGTGTCGCCACACTATCCGCAGGTATTGAATAACTATTATCAATGATCGTAGCATTCGATCCACCTAGGAATGGATGACTATAAGTTGTAGTTGGTGAAACATATACAGTTTGCCAGCTACCCCCTACCAATTTTTGTACGCTATAACCGAAGGTATCATTATTAGCGCCAGATGAATCAGTTGTAGTAACTTTGATAGATAAAACAGCTGAGGCATTTTTATCTACAGTAACAACATCTGAAGTATCTGTTCCAGGATTACGCGTATAAGTATAACCACCAAATAAGCTACCAGTACGAGTAACTGAAGCCGTCATTGAACCAAGATCTGCCGATTTTGTTTCAACAAAGTTTTTGTAATCTACTTGAGCACCATTGATATCATTAGTAGCAACTAAATCAACTGTACCATCCAAAGTAGGGTCAGCTGGCCAGTTAATGTCTACTTGAGAACTATCAATTCGGATATTGAGATTAGCTGTTGCTGTATTTCCATCAACATCTTGAATTGTATAAGTAAACGTATCAACTTTACCTACTGAGTTAGGAATTTCCGGATTTCTGATGTATTCATAATTCCCATCCTTATCAATATAGAGATCGCCATAAGCCCCTTCTATTTTTTGGAAACCATTATCAGATTGATTCACCGTTAATGTATTACCAGTCTCAGAAACTACTTGCGTAACGACTAATGGCTGACCTTCAGGATCGACATCCGCTACATCCCCCGGACCTTCAGGAACAATGACGTTACCACTTACAACAACCTCACCATAATCAGTTGCTACGCCACCTGATGGAATGGTTAAAGTTGGGAAGCCTAAACCTGTAAAGTTAAGCCCTTGGTCATTTGTCATGACAATGGCATATTTACCTTCAGGTAAGTCATTAATTGTAGTTCCACCTGTATAGAACCCTACAACTGCTGCAAAAGCAGTTCCAGCATTTGGAATATGCTCATAAAGCTCATATTCTCCCGTATTTTCATTTAGGCGAAGAACATCGAGGCCTAAACTCACAATACCCACACCAGCATATAAGCCACTGATATTTACATTAAAGTCCTGCAATGTTCCTTGAGGAACTTCTACTTGCAACGCATTGTTCGCAGCCCATGTCCAATCCAAAATCAAACCATCATAAGAAGGTAAAACTACAGACGTCTTAGATTGTGTAGGTACGGAACTTGTCGTCGGATCAATATTGGCATCGAGCGTTGCCAAGTCATCATTCGCAACCAAGTCCGAGTCGCTGTCAGAGTCCGAATCACTGTCAGAATCAGAGTCACTGTCCGAATCAGAGTCGCTGTCCGAATCAGAGTCACTGTCAGAATCCGAGTCGCTGTCGCTATCCGAATCGCTGTCAGAATCCGAGTCACTGTCAGAATCAGAATCGCTGTCAGAATCCGAGTCGCTGTCAGAATCAGAGTCACTGTCAGAGTCAGAGTCGCTGTCCGAATCAGAGTCACTGTCAGAGTCAGAATCGCTGTCAGAGTCAGAATCGCTATCCGAATCCGAATCGCTGTCAGAGTCCGAGTCGCTGTCAGAGTCTGAATCGCTGTCGCTATCAGAGTCACTGTCAGAATCCGAGTCACTGTCAGAATCCGAGTCGCTGTCAGAGTCAGAGTCGCTGTCAGAGTCCGAGTCTGAGTCTGAATCACTGTCAGAATCAGAGTCACTGTCAGAATCCGAGTCGCTGTCCGAATCCGAGTCGC
>NZ_JAVQNT010000040.1:0-149279 GCF_031799075.1 Acinetobacter sp. V91_7 | reverse complement strand
TTGGACGATCATCACCACCGCCGAACGCTGGACGCTCACCACGTGGTTTGTCATCAAAACTGCGACGTGGGCGATCTTCACCGCCAAACGCTGGACGCTCACCGCGTGGTTTATCATCGAAGCTACGACGCGGACGATCTTCACCACCAAAGCTACGTTTTGGACGATCATCACCACCGCCGAACGCTGGACGCTCACCACGTGGTTTGTCATCGAAACTACGACGTGGGCGATCTTCACCACCGAACGCTGGACGCTCACCGCGTGGTTTATCATCGAAGCTACGACGTGGGCGATCTTCACCACCAAAGCTACGTTTTGGACGGTCACCAAAACCACCTTCACGACGTGGTTTATAATCTACGCGATTACCACGGTTATCATCATTCGATTCAAAACGCGGTTTATCATTGAAACCACCTTCGCGACGTGGACGATCTGAAGTGAACTCACGACGTGGACGATCTTCAAAACCACCTTCACGACGTGGACGGTCTGAATTGAATTCGCGACGCGGACGATCTTCACCACCGAACGCTGGACGTTCACCACGTGGTTTATCATCGAAGCTACGACGTGGACGGTCATCACGACCACCTTCACGGCGTTTAAAGTTGCTTTCGCCTTCAAAACGACGACCACCACCAAAACCACCGCCGCCACTACGACGACCATCACGACCACCGCCGCCATTACCACTACGGCCACGACCACCGCCATCACGACCTGAACGAGCAGGAGGTGGAGATGGCTCTAAGCCTTCAATTTCAGAAACACTCAAACGTGCTTCTAAATATTCTTCAAGCGCACGAATCTTACCGCGTTCACGATAAGTCGCTAAAGTAATTGCTTGACCAGTACGACCAGCACGACCAGTACGACCAATACGGTGTACATAATCTTCATGCTTCATCGGAAGACCGAAGTTAATTACGTGAGAAATAGTCGGAACGTCAAGACCACGAGCAGCAACATCAGTTGCAACTAGGATTTTTGCACGACCTTCACGAATACTACGTAAACGACGGTTACGAACTGTTTGTGGCATTGCACCATGAAGTGCAACAACAGAATGACCCGCTTCAGCAAGTTCTTCTGCCAACATATCTGTATCTTCTTGCGTGCTAGCAAAAACAACAGCTTGATCTAAGTTTTCATCACTTAACCAATGTGTAAGTAATTTTTTCTTATGTTCGAAGCCATCAGTCCAATGCAATGTTTGCGTAATATCTGTATTGGTTGAATGACCTGTTTCAATTGCGATACGCATAGGATCTTTCATCATGCATGATGCAAGACGAATGATACGATCAGCAAATGTTGCAGAGAACATTAATGTTTGTTTACGGTTAGCTGCTAATTCGCTAATTGCTTCTAAGTCTTCAGAGAAACCTAGGTCAAGCATACGGTCCGCTTCATCAACGATTAAAGCATCTACTTGATCTAATTTAATTTGACGACGATTCACCAAGTCAAGTAAACGACCAGGTGTTGCAACAACAACTTGCGCGCCTTTTAATTGTTGAATTTGTTTTGCAAATGGCATACCGCCCATAATGGCAGCAATACGAACACCTTTCATGTGACGTACAAGTGCAATTGCATCTTGACTTACTTGCTGTGCCAATTCACGAGTTGGTGAAATTACCAAAATATTCGGTTGAGTCACTGCTTTCATACGGTCTTTGAACGGTACAACAGACTCTTGACCAGCTAAAGCATTTAATGTTGGGAGTAAGAATGCTGCAGTTTTACCAGAACCAGTTTGGCTTGATACGAGAAGGTCTTTACCTTCTAAAGCAGCAGGAATTGCTTGTTCTTGCACAGCAGTCGGGGTAGTAAAACCTAAACCTTCAAGCGCTTGTTGTAAGGTTTCATGCAAAGAAAATTCGGCAAAAGATTTGCTCATAGAGAGTTTCACCCTTGTGGGTGCTCCATTTTTAATAAATACAAAATAGACATCGGCAAAAAGCGGCAAAGCAAAATTAGCTGAAAACTTTTATTCAGCAGCAATCCGAGTAACGACGATGTGGACTAAACGCACGCTTGATTACGGCCGAACCTGAAGAATCGCTGAGCGATCGGGGCGCAAGAAATGGTCCTCTCTATGGACAGCGTGCGCTTACAATGAATAGAACAGAATGTTCAGGTAATGAACGGAAATTTAAGTGCGTTGGCGGATTATAGCAGAAATAAATTAAAAGTCATGTGTTTTAATCAACTTTATCTATATTTCTTGAATTAATTTAATTTACTCTTTACTTAAAACACAAAACCCTCTGATTAAAGAGGGTTTTATTTATAATAAGCTAAATTATTTTGCAGCTTTATCCCAAGCTGGAACAACGGTTTGCATTAAAGGTTTTAACAACTTAAGCGAACATGCGAGTACTTGACCATTTTCAAATGAGTTATTACCGCCACGTGCGTCAACAACTACACCGCCTGCTTCTTTAAGAATAAGCTCACCAGCAGCAATATCCCATGGCTTTAAACCAAGCTCAAAGAAACCATCAAAACGACCTGCAGCTACATACGCTAAATCTAGAGCAGCTGAACCACCACGACGGATTTGTGCGCCTGCTTCAGTAACAGCTAATAATGATGCGAAATGCTGCTCTGCGTAAGATACGATTTCGCCAGCACGTTTAGCACGGTAAGGATGGCCTACTGCTAAGAATGTATTTTCTAAACTATCTTTTACATTTACACGAATACGGCGTTGATTCATAACTGCACCGCGACCACGGCTAGCAGAGAATAACTCATCACGTACTGGATCGTAGATTACGCCGTGTTGAGTAACACCTTTATGTTGAACTGCAATAGAAATACAGAAATGAGGGAAACCATTAATAAAGTTTTGTGTGCCATCAAGCGGGTCAATTACCCAGCACCACTCTGCATCATGGCCTTTGCCTTCTTGCAAACCAAACTCTTCACCTAAGAAGCTATGGTTCTTATAACTTTTACGTAACGTATCAATCGCTAATTGTTCTAAATAACGATCTACACGTGTTACCGGGCCATCAATGCCTTTCTCTTCAACTTGTAAATCGAGTTTATGACGATTTTGATGCGCTTTTAAAAGCTCTTGACCAACTGTTTGAGCCGCACGCGCAGCCATAACCACCATAGGTTCCATTGAACACCCACTAGACAAATTTGAAGATTTTGACAAAGAATAATGCATAAAAGCGCAGATATTTTAGCAAATATATGCGCTTTTAGGGGGAAAATGTTTCAAAAATTTTATTGGAGGCCTAAACCACCTGATTGAGCTTAAGCCAAACTCTCTCAATTGAGCTCAGAATACCTTTAGCATCCAACCCGCAGTCTTGTAACATTTGTCCGTGTGAAGCCTGTTGTAGGAACAAGTCTGGCAATCCTAAATTAATGATAGGTTTCACAATTTGTTCTTGCGCCATAAACTCATTGACAGCGCTACCTGCACCGCCCATAACAGCATGTTCTTCAACTGTGACAAATAAATGAGTATTTTCAGCTAAATCACGAATCATTTTTTCATCAAGCGGCTTCACAAACCTCATATTTACAACACGCACGCCCACATCATGTTTTTGTGCAAATTGTTCAGCAGCCTCTATAGCAACCATCACTCTGCTGCCAAATGCCAAAATTGTAATCTGCTCTTCACAGCTAGTCTTTATTTCAGCAACGATTTCAGCTTTCCCTAATTCAATAGTGGTCAACTCTTGCTGAATTTCCACACCTAAACCAGCACCACGTGGGTAACGTACCGCAGCTGGTCCATTATAGACATAGGCTGTATGAAGCATCTGACGACATTCATTTTCATCTTTTGGTGCCATGATGACTATGTTTGGAACTGTACGCATGTATGCATAGTCATAGGCACCTGCATGAGTTGGACCATCTTCACCAACCAAACCAGCACGGTCAATCCCGAAAGTCACATCAAGGTTCTGTAATGCAACATCATGAATAAACTGATCGTAACCACGCTGCAAGAACGTTGAATAGATTGCAACAACAGGTTTTAAGCCTTCACAAGCCATTCCTGCTGCAAGTGTTACAGCATGCTGTTCAGCAATTGCAACATCAAAGAATCTCTGTGGAAATTCTTTAGCAAACTGAACCATGCCTGAACCTTCACACATCGCAGGTGTAATCGCGAGTAGACGCTCATCTTGCGCCGCCTCATCACATAACCACTGACCAAATACATCAGAATATTTAGGTGGTGTTTTACCTGCTGAGGTTGTATTAATTTTGCTAATTGCATGATAAGTAATCGGATCCGCTTCTGCGGGAGTAAAACCTTTACCTTTTTTAGTATAGACGTGTACTAAACGTGGACCTTTACGCTTCTTTAGAGCATTAAATACTTGGGCCAGTTGATTTACGTCATGGCCATCAAATGGACCAAAGTAATCAAAACCAATTGCTTTAAATAAATTATCGGCCGCATCTGTTGCTGATTGATGCAAACGAGAGTTATAAGTCCATTTTGGATGTGGCTGTATATACGCTTCGCCATCTTCATTAACGTTAACTAAATGGCCTTTTTCCCAAATTGCAGCCAAATGTTTAGCAAAGCCACCTGTACTACAAGAAATTGACATGTCATTGTCATTGAGCACAACAATTAAATCGGCATTATGTGCAACAGCATCGTTCATGGCTTCAAATGCCATACCCGCTGTCATTGCACCATCACCTACAATACAAACCACTTCACATGGGTCGTTTTGATAACGACGTGCTAATGACATTCCTAAACCAGCCGAAATTGCTGTTGATGAATGTCCTACGCCGAATGTATCAAAAACTGATTCTTCTCTAGCTGGGAATGCCGCTAAACCATTTTTAGAACGAATCGTCGTCATTTGTTCACGACGACCCGTCAGGACTTTGTGCGGATAGGCCTGATGTCCTACATCCCAAACTAATCGGTCATTTGGAGTATTAAAGCAATAATGCAGCGCAACCGTCAGCTCAACCACGCCGAGATTAGCACCGAAATGGCCACCACTCTGGCCTGCTGCATATAAAATATATTGACGCAACTCATCAGCCACTTGAACCAATTGGCTATGCTCGAGCTGACGTAATTGTTGAGGATGATCAATTGCATCTAACAATGGCGTAACAGGGCGTTGAGTTGGAATTTCGGTATACAACATATGTGGCAAAGCCTTTATAAGCCTGGCAAATCCTAAGCTGGGTCAAAATGGGTCGATCATACAATCGAATGAAGTCACCTTCAATCAGCCACATTTGCGAACGAGGTCATGCAAAGCAGTCTCTCATACATCATGGGTATGGTTGGCAGATTATCCTGAATAATCTGACTATTTATCAACTATTATCGTCTTCTTTATACAAAAAAGAAAACCTTCATACGCAAAATGATTATGACAATTCGACCAATCTCCCAGCATTACGCTATACTTTAAACCGTTTTCGGTTAAAAGATGAGTTAATCTGTGCCTATAGAGTTCATTGCAACATCAAAACTTCCGACCGCTTTTGGTGAATTCAATATTTCTGTTTTTCAAGATCCAGTATCAGGTGAAGAACATGTGGCACTTTCTAAAGGGTTAGAAAATCCACCTACAGGCCCTGTTTTGGTTCGTGTACATTCAGAATGTTTAACAGGTGATGCTTTTGCATCATTAAAATGCGACTGTGGTCCTCAATTACAGGCAACTCAAAAGCTCATCAACGAGGCAGGTCAAGGCGTTATTTTATATTTACGTCAAGAAGGCCGTGGCATTGGGCTTACTAATAAAATTCGCGCCTATGCTTTACAAGATCAGGGCCATGACACCGTAGATGCAAATTTGCTTTTAAATTTACCTGCCGATGCACGTCGTTATGACATGTGTAGCATTATGCTAGATCACTTAGCAGTGAAAGAAGTAAAATTAATTACCAACAATCCTTTGAAAATTCAGGCACTCAAAGATCAAGGCATTAATGTGGTTGACCGTGTTCCATTAACGGTTGGACGCAACCCTTTTAATGAACAATATTTAAAAACCAAACGTGAACGTATGGATCACCTTTATCAAAAAGATGATTTTTTAAAAAAATAAATATTTAAAAAGCAATCGCAAGGGATTTTTGAGACATTTCTCAAAAATCCCTTACTTTTTTTATGGTTTTGTGCTTTGATGTATCTATCTCCTATCTCAATCATCTTTGAGGGTCACTATGCAACATCCGACTTCAACAGATATTCAACGTGTCCGCGAATTTCTCCTCGATTTACAAGCCCGTATATGTTCGGGTTTAGAACAACAAGAAAAAGCTGGCGGCGGTACGGGTGAATTTATTATTGATGATTGGGAGCGTCCTGAAGGTGGTGGTGGTCGTTCACGAGTTTTGCAAAATGGTACAGTGATTGAAAAAGGTGGTGTGATGTTTTCTCACATCAACATTAGTAAACTCCCCGCTTCTGCTACAGAAAGACACCCTCAAATTGCTGGTGCTAAAGCGCAGGCACTTGGTGTCTCATTAGTAATTCATCCTAAAAACCCCAATATTCCAACTTCTCATGCCAATGTACGTTTATTCGTTGCAGAGCCTGAAGGACAAGATCCAATTTGGTGGTTTGGCGGTGGTTTTGACTTAACACCATTCTATCCAGATGAGCAAGATATTATCGATTGGCATCAAGCCGCTTACGACCTGTGTCAGCCTTTTGGTGACAGTGTCTATGCTGAACATAAAAAATGGTGTGATGATTATTTCTATTTAAAACATCGCGATGAGCAACGCGGTGTCGGTGGCTTATTTTTTGATGATCTAAATGGTTGGGATTTCGAAACTTGCTTTAAATATATTCAAGCTGTAGGTAATGGCTATTTAAATGCCATTCTGCCAATTTTTGAAAAACACCGTGAACAGCCTTACACCGAAGCTCAACGTGAATTTCAGCTCTACCGCCGCGGCAGATATGTCGAATACAACTTAGTCTATGACCGAGGGACATTGTTTGGTTTACAAACAGGCGGACGTATCGAATCTATTTTAGTCAGCCTCCCTAACCTTGCAGGTTGGTCGTATCGTCCAGAATGGGATGAAGACTCTCAAGAGAAACGTTTAACTGACTATTACCTAAAACCACGTGACTGGCTAAATTTAAAAGAAAAAGTCGCTTAATTTTTTGCTTTTTGGAGATTCTTTAGCTTCCACCCTAAAGAATCTCCTTTTTTATTTTCAATTTCTTTGTTTCTATTCAAATATTTTTTCTGATTCCAATTTGGCTTATAGTGAGGCCTGCTGAATATTCAGCACACGTTTTTAACTGCTTCACGCCATTTTAAAATTTTGGATATAAGAATGACCAAACAGTTTGCAGTAATTGGCAACCCAATCGAACAATCACGCTCTCCTGAATTGCATCATGCTTTCGCTCAAAAAACAGGTGTTGACCTCGACTATCAAAAACGTCTTGCTCCTCTTGATGGTTTTGAGCCGAGTATGCGTAGTTTCTTTGCAAATGGCGGAAGTGGCATGAACGTTACTGTGCCGTTTAAAGAACAGGCTTTCGCTTTGTGCGATGTGCTAACCGAGCGTGCTCAGATTGCAAAAGCAGTGAATACGTTATGGATGGAAAATGGCAAATTGCACGGCGATAATACTGATGGCCAAGGCTTGGTTGCCGCGATTCAAGCTTTAGACTGGAACCTAGAAAATACGACTATTTTAATTTTAGGAGCTGGCGGTGCAACTCGTGGTGTTATTTATCCACTAGTACAAGCTGGCGCAAAAAAGATTGTGATTGCAAATCGTACTCTAACTCGTGCCGAACAACTTATAGATGACCTAAAAGTAGCCGTCCCGCAAGCTCAATTACAAGCAATTTCTCTAAATGAGCTAGAAGGGAAATTTGATATTGTAATTAATGCAACTTCTGCAAGCCTCTCGGGTGATGCATTACAACTCCCAGAAACTTTAGAGTTTAAATATGCCTATGAAATGGCATATGGCAAACCATCTAGCTTCCTTGAGCAAGCTAAACAACGTAATGTACCCTCTTCTGAAGGTTTTGGAATGTTAGTCGGTCAGGCTATTGAATCCTTTTCTATCTGGAACGGCGTAAGACCTGAATTAAAAGATTTTCTATAAATATAAAAAAAGAACCTACATGATGTAGGTTCTTTTTTTACTTCATTTATTATTTTTTGGTTGTAACCATTTGCTGATAAACATCTCGGAAAATCTCATAATCAATAAATTCATTATGCTCAGGTTTTAAATTCTGAATTGTTTTTTCCGTAAGCTGTTGTTTACGTGCAGCAACATACACCTTCCCTAAAATATCAGCTGTTTGTGACAACAATTGTTTTTCTTCAGCAGAAGCACCATTTTGTTGTTCAAATTCTAATTGATATTGTTTTGAGAAAAGCTGCTCAGGCTGCTTATATTGTTTCTGTAATTTTTGCCATGCTTCACGCCCTGCCTTACCTTGCATTGTTGTAATCACAATATGGTCCACAGCGCGGCCTAAATCATTATCAAACTGATCTTCTTGTTCAAGATGATGCTTTTTCTGCAATGCCTCGATACGCTCTAAAGCCTTACCTTGAGGATTATAGGTTTCTTCTTCAGAGAACCAATAAGCATAAACTTCGGCAATTTCTTGCAACTGTTGAACTGAATAATAATTAATATATGACGGTTTTTCGGCAGTCAATTTTGCAATAAACACAGCCTTATACGTTTTGTCATAGGCACGTGTTGCATCATAAGTTTGGTTAGCCAACAGCGCAAGATTCGAATCTAAATCTTGTACATCGCTATGTGAGCCAACTGGATGTTCAGAAACATCACTTTGCCCAAGTTTTTCACTAAAACCTTTTACGAAGTTTTCAAATAAAGAACCTTTGCTTGCCTCTGCAACTGATTTAGCTTGTTTAAGTTGCTGCTGATTAATTGAGGTTGCTTTACCATAATTTAGAATTTGCATGTCTGCTTTAATATTAAAGCGATGGTTAAATTCAGCTGGTGTATATGCAATATCGTAATCTACGTTGACTGCACGGCCTTTTTCATCGAGTCCAACATCAATCGTAATTGGATTTCTTTGTTTTGGTAAAGCTTGTTCAATCTCTGCTTTATGCTTTAACCATAAAGCTTTGAATACTTCATCATTCACAAACTGGTTCTGATCATAAGCGGCAAAAGTTTGTTTTAAAGCAGCTTGACGAGACTTGATCTGAGTTCTTTGGGTACTCTCTACGCTTTGATCAAGAACATCAACACCATATATTTGACAGTAATTAATATCCCCTAAAACTACTTGTTTTTTAAGGGTCTGTAACTCAACACATTGTTCTTCTGTAAGGGTTGGGCCTTCTTCATCTTGGGTAGTTTGTTCGGCATCCGCTACCGCAACATCAGCAGCATCCTCATCTTGGCCTGAAGCAGAGGCTTCCTCTGCTGCTGCCGCTGCATCCTGAGCTGCACTTGATTGTTCTTCATCACCTTCCTCAGAAGCCAATGTACCGCCAAAATGAGCGTTAATGAGTGAGTAAAGTTGTTGGCTGACTGCTGCTGCATCTTCAGAAGAAACCTTCTGCCCTTCGGCACTACCTGACTTTTTCTTAGCTTCAGAAGCGGCAAGCTCGGTTGCTATAGATTCAGCAATCTTTTGGTCATCAAATCCTAAAACACTTTTTTGCAGGTATTTTTCATTGACTTGGCCATATAGATCGACTTGTAGCAGTAACTCCTCAACCGTATCTTTTAAACGAATTTTTTCTACAATTCCTGCCTTACGGTCAGCGTCTGTAATTGGTAAACGTTGTAAATTTTGCGGATCAGCCAAACGATAAGACACGGCGCCAGAAGCCTTCGCATATTCAACGAACTTCTTCATATCGACGTTCGTAAACAGATCTTTATATTTCGAAAAATCGACATAGGCTAAGTTGTTTTGATTATCTTTATTAACTAAATAAGGCATTAATCCGAAATAATTAACGTAAAATTTATAATCCTTTAGATCAAGCACCATTGGCAATTTTGCCTGCACGAGCAAAGTCGGTTTTTCATATCTTGCAGTGAGGTTGAAAGACCCCATTTTTTGACGATAATGAACTGAACCATCGTAACTAAATTGGAGATCATTTAATAAATTGATTAATACGGCATTTACTTTTTCTGAACGTGATTCGCCAGATACACCTGAAACAGATTGCTCATTTGCAATTGCGGCATAGAGCGCCTGCTTCTGTTTTTTATTCAAATTAATTTTTTGTTCACGTAAATATTGATCTACTTTTTTTTGTACTTCAGCATCAAGTTGAGCACTTTTCTCTATAGTGCTTATTTTGTTGGGCTGATTTGAATCAACATTAACTTTAAAATGCCCGCGGTAGTCATAGCTTGGGTATTCATACATTGCATTCATACCCTGAATGACTTTTTGATCTAAATGAGCAGATGCTACTGATGGACGTAGGCTATGCTGCGCACATGCGGTCAAACCCAAACTGAATAAACATAAACTGAGATATTTTAAATGCATAACTTTTTTAAAACCTTATCGCTTTATCTTTTTAGCAAAACTTGCTAAAAATAAAAAAATAGTTGTTTTTTCACATAAAAGTATAAGTCCTGAATGTAGCAGAAAATGTATTTTCAGGTGTATTTATTTTCGACAAAATTCGCTTTTCTGACATTTCTTTCGGATGTGATTATCATTGTATTTTTATCATGCGAGTGAATAATCAAATCATCGATTCAGATAATCCCACAATGATTCAAAATTAGGATTAAAGCCATGCCAGCATATAAAGCCCCGCTACACGATATTCGCTTCTTAATGAATGAAGTATTAGATTACCCTGCTCACTACAAAACTTTATCAAATGGTGAAAATGCAGATCCAGATACCGTTGATATGATTCTTGAAGGTGCGGCAGATTATTGTGAAAACGTATTATCGCCACTTAACCAGTCTGGCGATGAAGAAGGTTGCCATTTTGACAACGGCGAAGTAACTACACCTAAAGGCTTTAAAGAAGCTTATGACCAGTTCGTTATGGGTGGTTGGCAAGGTCTTTCTTATCCAGAAGAATTTGGTGGTCAAGGCCTACCAATGTCTTTAAACCTCATCAAATCAGAAATGATGGGTACTGCAAACTGGTCATTTACGATGTACCCTGGCTTAAGTTCAGGTTGTATGAATACCATCTTGCAATTCGGTACCGATGAGCAAAAACAAACATATATGCCTAAACTTGTTGAAGGAACTTGGAGCGGCACAATGTGCTTAACCGAACCTCAATGTGGTACCGACTTGGGACAAGTTAAAACTAAAGCTGAACCTCAAGCAGATGGCACTTATAAAATCTCTGGTACAAAAATCTTCATTTCTGCCGGTGAACATGATTTAACTGAAAATATTATTCATATCGTACTAGCACGTCTTCCAGATGCGCCTGCTGGTACTCGTGGTATTTCATTATTTATCGTACCTAAATTCATCCCTACTGCTGATAGTGGTATCGGTGAACGTAATGCAGTGACCTGTGGTTCAATCGAACACAAAATGGGGATCCGTGCTTCTGCAACTGCTGTACTAAACTTTGATAATGCCACTGGTTATTTAATCGGTGAAGTCAACAAAGGTTTACATGCAATGTTTACCTTCATGAATACAGCACGTATTGGTACTGCTGTTCAAGGTATTGCACACGCTGAGTTATCGTTCCAAGGTGCATTACCTTATGCGAAAGATCGTATGTCTATGCGTGCACTTTCTGGTAAAAAAGAACCTGAAAGAGTTGCAGATGCCATCATTCATCATGCTGACGTACGTCGCCTGTTGTTGACTCAAAAAGCAATTGCTGAAGGTGGTCGTTCAATGATCTATCATGCTGCAAAACTTGCAGACAAAATGACAGATGCATTAACACGTGGCGACCAAGCTGCTTACGAAGACTACGATGATAAACTTGGTTTCTACACACCAATTTTGAAAGGTTTCTTGACTGAACTTGGTTTAGAAGCTGCAAACAACGGTATGCAAGTTTACGGCGGTCATGGCTACATCAAAGAATGGGGCATGGAACAAATCGCTCGTGACGCTCGTATCTCAACGCTATACGAAGGTACAACAGGCATTCAAGCACTTGACTTGATTGGTCGTAAAGTATTGCTTAGCTCAAAAGGTAAAGTGGTTCGTGACTACACTGCTGAAATCTTAAAATTCTGTGCTGCACACGCACGTAATAAATACTTACGTCGTTTTGCTTGGGATTTAACTAAGCTTTGTGCTCAGTGGAACACTTTAACAGTTCGTATTATGCTTGCTGCACGTAAAGACCGTGACATCGTTTCTTCTGCTTCTGTAGATTTCTTGATGTTCTCAGGTTACGTGATGATGGCTTACTTCTGGGCGCAACAAGCAGTCATTGCTTCTGAGAAACTTGAAGCAGGTGATGGTGCAGAAACGCCTGAATTCTATAAAGCAAAAATCAAAGTTGCGGACTTCTACTTTGACCGTATGTTACCTCGTACCCAAGGTCACGCCGAGTCAATGGTGACAACCTCTCGCACATTAACATCATTACCAGTTGAACACTTTAGCTTCGACTACTAATGATTTTTAAATCGTGAAATGAAAAGAGCGCAATTCATATTGCGCTCTTTTTTATTCAAGTAAAAATTTAATATTTATTCTTTAGTCAGAACATAAGCTTGCTTTGGAACAAAATAGTTTTGTTCCAAAAACTCACGGTTTTTACCGTAGTCGCTATAAAACAGTTTTTCTAGATTCACGATCAATCTTTTGTTTGAATCAACATTAAAATAAAAATTAACATTAGATAAAGGACAGTGAATGGTTAACTCATGCTCTCTTTCATGTACTTTCCAACTTAAATCAGGACACAACTGATTTATAGCAGTACTCTTGGCTCCATCCTTACTTCCCACTCGGCCAAAATGAATAACATTCCAATAAGCTGATCCATTGGGTAATAAATTTAAAATGTACTCTGCCTCTCCAGACTCACAATCGGCAAACGCATCCTCACATGAAATTCGGGTGTGATATCGCCCTACATATTGCAATGAGATTGCGCTCAATTTTTTGGTTTGATCTAAATTTTCTTTAGGTAAAAAAGTACGACCTGCCACATAATCTAATGTTTTTGTAGATGTACTATTTTTTATTAAATTTTCTTCATCGATAGAACTAGAACTCGGACTAGAGTGATCTTTTGAGTTGGTGTGGTTTATGTCGCAAGCACTAAGTGTCAGGCACATCATAGTCCCTACAAACAAATGCTTAACTAAAAACCTAGACCGCTTCAAAAACATATACATTATTCACAGATAACAGCAACAACCATGTTTATATTCATTTCAGGCACGAGCCCATTGCTGCCATAAACCTTTAAGCCCTGAAAGGGTGCATTTTAGTTGATGTTAGTTTCCTTCATTCCAATCCTTTACATATTTTAACCATTTTACTTTTTAGAAGACTTTAAAACCGTTATTTCGTCTCCATATTTTTATTAAGCAAGAGAATAAGCAATTCCTTGTAACTTTTTATTTTTAAGGAGAATTAGATGGCCAGTTCTGGTTTATATCGCTCGAACCGACATAGCATGATCGCCGGTGTAATGGGTGGTATTGCTGAACGTTTTGGTTGGAACGTAACTTTACTACGCATTATTTTTGTTGTGATTTCAATTATGAGTGCGGCCTTTCCCGGAATCTTAGTTTATCTGGTTTTGTGGTTAGTCATTCCGAAAAAACAGCCAGAACATATTGAAGGCTATCGACAATCCGTCCGAACTATACATGAAGAGCAAACACGTTAATTAATTTTGGTCGCTACGGTTGCATCCCCTAATCAACCGTAGCTTTTTTTTGCTCTGTTTTTTTAGATTATATTTTACGGTTTAACTGTTGTTGTAAAGCAGCAATCATATCTGCGCGGCTGATCATTCCGATTAACTTCCGCTCTTCGACCACTGGAATATAATTAAAAGATTTTTCGACAAAATAAGGCACAAGATCTTGAATAGGCTGTGTTGGCAATACTGTCACCACTCTATGACTCATAATCTGTTTCACATAATGCTGCCAAGAGTTTCTTGGGTCCGCTGCACCTTTAAACCATTCCACAACTTCATATAAAGCTAAAGTTCCTACTAGATGATTGTCAGCATTTACCACCGGTAAGCTCATAAGGTTAATATGCTTGAACTTATCCAGTGCCTGATGAATATCATCATCTTCATGCAGCTTAATCACATCACGGCTCATAATATCCTGACAGGTATATTGATTGACTATGCGTTCGTTGGCATGTTCTTGTGCATCTAAAATAATTTTTTCTAAATCGTACTGGCTAATATCTAGCAACTCAGTGTGGTGCTCTAATGCGTACTCAATATCTTTCGGTTGAATCGATACTTTTTGAGTCGGTGTTGGGTCCTTGCTACGCTCATTGAGACGTGCGGTAACTGGATAATGTCTTCCAATTAA
The DNA here is from genome assembly GCF_031799075.1 of Acinetobacter sp. V91_7. Lineage (NCBI taxonomy): Bacteria > Pseudomonadati > Pseudomonadota > Gammaproteobacteria > Moraxellales > Moraxellaceae > Acinetobacter > Acinetobacter sp. V91_7. Next base: position 134,777 of record NZ_JAVQNT010000040.1, on the reverse strand, counting down.
TCTATTAAAAAAGACGGCGAAACCGAGTAAAAGTAACGAGTTGAGCAGAACCGGATAAAAAACGAAATAAAAGCCTAATTTATGAATTGCAGCACCACCTAACACAGCCGTAATCGCGACTGCACCACTTGGTGGATGCAAAGAGTCGGTGGTCATCATTAAAAATATGGCAAAACCCACAGCCACACTAAAAGCAGTGGTTAAATCAGGAATCCACTGTGCACAGGCAACCCCAATAATTCCGGCTAGCGTATTACCAACAATCACATTCCATGGTTGAGCCAATGGACTGGTTGGCACAGCAAATAACAGAACAGATGAAGCTCCCATGGGTGCAATGTACCAGGCATTAATTCCACCTAAAACATACCAGCTAATTAAGGAAGAAATTGCTAAACCACAGAGTGCTCCAACACCGCAAAGCAACCGTTCTTTTAAAGGCAAAACCTTAAAATTTGGTTTTAAAATCTGTAACCATTCTCGCTGTATAACACTCACAGTACACCTTTGGGGATATGCCGTTATTTATAACGGGCAAAAGTATACGCTCAAAGCCACATAAAATGCATTTAAATTATATCTTTCAAAGATAAGAAACCCTGTTGAACCATCTTTTGTTATTTTAAAACTTTAATATTCAATCAATTTTTCATTTAAGTAGCGCCAATAACGTTTCGGCAAATATTGCACATGAAGTTTTATATTCTGACGTTCCGTAATGTTCAAGCTCTTAAAATAATCTTTCCAAAGCTGGTCATATAAGACTTCTTGCTCATCTAACTCCAGCTGAAAGCTTTGGCTCCTTCCATTATTTAAATTACGGTCAACCTCAGAAGCTTTGAGCGAAACCTCATGTATTTCCCTTAAATTATAATAAAGACCGAACTTACGTTTCTCATCATAAATGAGCCAACGCTGATCTTGATAACGCCGTTTAAAATGCGGCTGAATGAGCGGTAAAACATTAAAATCGGGACGTACCAAACTTAAAAAAAGCTCATCTTTGGTTTTCTTAAAACGAATAAAAGCTTCCATCCGATGCTTTTCTCGTCCGACCTTTTTCGTCCATTGTGAAATTGCCAAAACACTTGGGTGCGAATAATCTTTTTCTATTGAGGAGTGACTAGTAAAAACGTAAATACAGTAATTAAATAAATGCTGATAGGCATCTAAAGACTCAGATAAATAAGCAAAATAAAATTGTCTTAAAGAAGACGAAGAAAGCTTTTTTTGCAGTGCGGACCACACACGTTCGGCATGTAGTTCGTTATTTGAAACCTCAATTTTATCGGCAAATAAGCCATGTTGAACCGCATCATTTAAACAGAGTCTGACCTGTAATTCTTTAAATTGAAATGCGCGAAACACACAACTGAGCAGTCCGATCATTGAACCATCAAAATAGTAAGCCACTTCATCATTAAACATAACTAAAACCCAAGGCTTAATTGGGGCGAAAGCTGCTGCACATATTTCGATGAACCCTGCGTTAAAATCTGCTGCCGAATAAAGCTTGAAGAAAGTTCTTTTTGGAACTTTGGACTGTCTTCACAGTGGATAAAGAATTTTGCTCGCTGATAAGCGACACCTAACTTTTTAAGTAAATCGATGTGGATTTTGCCAAAGCGACGAGCCTGAACAATTTTCTTAGCCGATTTCACCCCAATGCCGGGTACACGCAAAATCATTTGATAATCTGCACGGTTTAGATCTACTGGAAACTGCTCAGGATGCCTTAAAGCCCAACTTAATTTTGGGTCGACATCCAGATCTAAGTTTGGGAATTTTTCATTGACGATTTCATTGACCTGAAAACCATAAAAACGCATCAGCCAATCACTCTGATAGAGTCGATTTTCCCGAAGTAACGGCGGTGCGGAACCGACTGCTGGCAAGTAATTATTTTCGGTATTAATGGGAATGTAACCCGAAAAATAGACCCGTTTGAGCTTAAATTCTTTATAGTGCTTGTCTGCCATAAACAAGACATCTTGGTCTGACTCTTGATGAGCACCTACTACCATTTGAGTGGTCTGCCCTGCTGGCACATATTTCGGCACATGCTTAATGATTTGTCGCTCATCTTTAAGCTGAATAAGTCTGTCACGAACCAAACCTAAATCTTTTTGTACTTCTTGATGTGATTTTTCCGGTGCAAAAGTCTTTAACCCAATTTCGGTCGGCATCTCTAAATTAATACTCATACGGTCAGCATATAAACCTGCTTCATGAATCAGTTCAGGCGATGCTCCCGGAATGGTTTTTAGGTGAATATAGCCATTAAAGTTTTCTTCAAGGCGCAACTTCTTCACGACTTGAAGCATACGCTCCATTGTATGGTCGGCCGATTTAAAAATGCCTGAGCTTAAAAATAAGCCCTCGATATAATTACGACGGTAAAAATTAATGGTTAAGTCTACGACCTCTTGCACCGTAAATGCTGCGCGTTGTACATCATTAGAACGACGTGAAACACAATAAGCGCAGTCAAAAATACATACGTTGCTAAACAGAATTTTTAAGAGAGATACACAGCGGCCATCTTCGGTATAGCTATGGCAAATACCTGAATGACTGGCATCACCCAAACCTTTATCTTTATTTTTACGGTCGCTGCCACTTGATGAACAAGACACATCATATTTAGCAGCATCAGCAAGAATTTGTAGTTTTTCTCGAATGCGATCAGACATATCAAACGACTCATTTATGGCATCGTTTAAAAAATATCATTTTGCATTCTTAAATTTAATCTAGTGAAGTACGCTATGCGTCATGAGGTGACGTTTAAAATAATTCGCCTTAATTAACGTATTCTTCTAGTTGTTTTACACGCGCTGCATACTCTTGCATTGGGCAATATGAATACATCGGAGAGCCGATGTATGAACCTGCATTACTACATTCCTGATCTACATAAGCTTTCCAAAGTCGCTGAGATTTTAAAATATCTTGGTAACGTTCTGGCTGTTGGTATTCTTCGCTTTGTGCACGAATTTGATCAATGAGAGCAACAATTTTTTCTTCATAAGTCTTTTTAGCTTGTTCAGAACAACTATGCACAACCATGTTGTTAATGCTCTCAAGCTGCATTTCCTTAATAGTCTGATCTACACATTGACTGTATTCATCTTGCTCATCAGTGTCGGTTTGTGCGTATAGCCATGGACTACAAAAAAGACTGGATAAAACAATGAGTTTGCAGCAAAATTTCAGCATAACTAATTCTCGATTCTATAATTTTTAATATGCTTCAATATAACAAAAATTCTGTAACAGTTGCCTATCGGTATTTAGACATAATAAAGGGACTATTCTTCGCTCCTATACCAGTGCTTATTATTTTGACTTCAACGAGCTCTATGCTTACTTATTTATTCATTATATATCTGTTCTTTTTACCATTCCTTATAGCAACGTCTATGTTACTAAATAAATTCAAGCTTCTAAATTTCATAACAATATATTTAACAGCACTAGGTATACTCCTCATCTTTAATAGGCTTGCTAACTTATCCTTTAAGACCTTTTTTTCCGAACTTATTTTTAGTTGGATTGGAATCTCTACACTAATTACAGCTTTTAATTTTTGGGCATTATTGACTTGGTATAACTATAAAGATAATAAGACCAAAGAGCAGAACATCAACATTGAATGAACACTCTGCTAATTGAATATAAAATCCTAATAAGTTGAACTTTCTTCAGCAATAGAAAACTATTCATTTCTCTTATTTATGAAATAGTCCCAACCATTCTATATGGTGGCAGCTTAAAGCTTTACTGATTTTTACAGGTGTTCGGATAGGTTTCATCAACTTTAAGATCAATATTATAAACCGGTTGTATTGGTATCTCCTCTGTACGGTAAGAGCACATATCACGCCATTTCATTGCTTCCTCTTTATCCTTAGGTAGACCATTTAACCCAGAATAATAATTTTGAAACATATTTTCTTGACCATTCGCATAACCAAGATTGGCGGCTTTAATATACCAATCTGTTGAAACTTTACCATTTTCTGCTACGCCTAAACCCTGTTGATAAAGAACCCCTATATTATTCATCCCTGCTGGATTACCCTGCTCAGCAGCTTTTGTATACCAATACATTGCTTTTTTATAGTCTGTATCTACACCATAACCTAGATGATAAAACGTACCTACCCTGAACTGAGCATCAGCATTGCCTGCTTGCGCAGCCTCTTCAGAGAGTTTGAACATCTTAGGTACAAAAGCACTTAAGTCTTCTTTCCGATAATAAAGCGTAGTCAAATTCAATTTAGCTAAAGCACTCCCTTGTTCAGCCGCTTGTTGAAAGAGCTTTTCAATTTCTAAGGCTTTTTTTGCTTCAGTGGCTTCATCACCCTCTTTACTTCGAATCCAATCATTTCTATTTTTATAATATAATAATGCAGCATAATTATTCAGCTCATCTGCATTTAACTTATTGAAATTGTAGTTATATTTAGCTGAATAATAAATCCAATTATTCTTTAAATAGTAAAAGCCAACAAAGCCTAAAAATAATATTAAAATTCCAAAATAATATTTTTTCAAATTCATTCTAAAATAATCTAATTCAAACCATGAAAAATTATCCTATCAAAAGATGTATTAAATACAAAAGATAATAATCTTATTTTAATGGCTCATAGACATTATCAGCAGATCATTTTAGAATTTAAAAAACATAACCTACTATGATTAAGATGAATCCGACAACGCCAAATATCGAATACCAACCTAAAATTGCTCTTATTATTACCCCTCTTATTCCGATCAGCCTCTTAATTTTATTGTCAGTACTTACTGGCAAGTTTGCACTTGATCTCCTCTATATTATTGGAATCTTTGTTGGTACTTATTATATTATCTTATTCCCATTACTACTTAAGATATGCCAAGTACTCATTACTAAAAACCGCTTTATCTTTCCATTAATGTGGTTAGGTGCACATGTATCATTTAGCTTGATTTATTTCTTTTTAGCGATCTATGAAAATATTTCTCATAATTTACCAATATTTGATTATGTATTCCCAACTGTTGGACGTACTTTGATCTCAACCTCTACATTCACTGTAAGTTTTATTCTTAGCCTCATTTTTTGGTTTTTTGCCTCATTTCAACCTCGATTAAAAGCAAAACATGTAGGAAAATCCCAGCTAAATGACAGCCAATAATTTTTTATAGGTATAGAAACTAGTCTTTGCCACTCCCCTACAAAATCCTTATACTTAGGGGCAATTTTTCTCATAAATTCGTGGATGCTACATGAGTCGCGCCATCTCGCATATTGATACATTTCAGGGTTTAATTCTTGCCCTACAAAACTACTGGGCCGAACAAGGCTGCGTCGTATTACAACCTTACGACATGGAAATGGGCGCTGGAACATTCCACACCGCAACATTCTTACGTGCTTTAGGGCCTGAAACTTGGAATGCTGCATACGTTCAACCTTCACGTCGTCCAAAAGATGGTCGCTATGGTGAAAACCCGAACCGTTTGCAACACTACTACCAATTCCAAGTAGTACTTAAGCCAAACCCAGACAACATCCAACAGCTTTATCTTGATTCTTTAAAAGCAATCGGGATCGATACGCTTACTCACGACATTCGTTTCGTAGAAGACAACTGGGAATCTCCGACGCTTGGGGCTTGGGGCTTAGGTTGGGAAGTTTGGCTTAACGGCATGGAAGTGACTCAGTTCACTTACTTCCAACAAGTCGGTGGCGTTGAATGTTATCCAGTAACAGGTGAAATCACTTACGGTTTAGAACGTCTTGCAATGTACCTTCAAGGTGTAGACTCGGTTTATGACCTTGTTTGGACCAAAGGCCAATTTGGTACTGTGACTTACGGCGACGTATTCCATCAAAATGAAGTTGAACAATCGACTTACAACTTTGAATATGCTCCAGTTGAAAAACTATTTGAACTCTTTGACTTTTATGAGTCAGAAGCAAATCGTTTAATTGAAGCAAAACTTTCTCTTCCTGCTTATGAGCAAGTGGTTAAAGCGTCTCATACCTTTAACTTGCTTGACGCACGTGGCGCGATTTCTGTGACTGAGCGTCAACGCTACATTTTACGTGTCCGTACTTTAGCTCGTGCGATTGCACAAAGTTATGTACAAGCACGTGCAGAACTTGGCTTCCCAATGGCAGAACCACACTTACGTGATGAAGTATTGGCACAGTTAAAAGCACAAGCTGAAAGTGAAGCAGCAAAGGCGGAGAAAAACTAATGAGCAAACATACTGTTTTATTCGAACTTGGCTGTGAAGAGCTTCCACCGAAAAGCTTAAAAAACTTACGCGATGCATTACAGGCAGAAACGGTAAAAGGCTTAAAAGATGCTGGCTTAAATTTCGCATCTATCGAAGCTTATGCAGCTCCACGTCGTTTAGCGCTTAAAATTGTTGATATCGATGCTGCTCAAGCTGATACACAAAAACGTTTTGACGGTCCTGCTGTTCAAGCGGCTTACGATGCAGAAGGTAAACCGACTAAAGCACTCGAAGGCTTCATGCGTGGTCAAGGTATTACTGTTGACCAACTTTCAACTTTCCAAGCTGGTAAAGTTGAAAAAGTTTGCTATTTAAAAGATGTGAAAGGTCAAAGCCTTGATGCTTTACTTCCACAGATTTTACAAACTGCATTAGACAATTTACCAATTGCTAAGCGTATGCGTTCTGCTGCAAGCCGTACCGAATTTGTACGTCCGGTTAAATGGGTTCTCTTACTTAAAGATGATCAAATTGTTGACGCAACTATTCAAGATCACAAAGCTGGTAATGTGACTTATGGTCACCGTTTCCATGCACCTGAAGCTGTGACTTTAGCGCATGCAAATGACTACCTAGCTGCTTTAGAAAAAGCATATGTCGTTGCGAACTTTGAAAAACGTCAAGCAACCATTCAAGAACAAGTAAAAAAGTTAGCTGATGAAGTTAACGCAACTGCGATTGTTCCAAGTGATTTACTTGATGAAGTAACAAGCCTCGTTGAATGGCCTGTTGCTCTTCGTGCAAATTTTGAAGAGCGCTTCCTTGCTGTTCCTCAAGAAGCACTTATTACAACAATGCAAGACAACCAGAAATATTTCTGTTTGATCAATAGCGAAGGTAAATTACAGCCTTACTTCATTACTGTTTCAAATATTGAGTCTAAAGATCCGATTCAAATTATTGAAGGTAATGAAAAAGTTGTTCGCCCTCGTTTATCTGATGCTGAATTCTTCTTCTTACAAGATCAAAAGCAACCGCTTGCATCTCGTAAAGAAAAATTGGCAAACATGGTATTCCAAGCACAACTGGGTACGCTTTGGGATAAATCAACACGTATTGCAAAACTTGCTGTTGCATTATCTGCAATCACTGGTGCAAACCCAGCCGACGCTGAAAAAGCTGCGTTACTTGCTAAATGCGACTTAACATCTGAGCTTGTAGGTGAATTCCCAGAACTTCAAGGTATTGCGGGTACTTACTATGCACGCATTGAAGGCGAAAACACTGAAGTTTCAGAAGCTTTAGGCGAGCAATATTTACCAAAATTCGCTGGCGATGTTTTACCAAAAACCAAAACTGGTACAACGATTGCCCTTGCTGACCGTTTAGATACACTTGTTGGTATTTTCGGTATTGGACAAGCACCTACAGGTTCTAAAGACCCGTTTGCTCTTCGTCGTTCAGCAATTGGTATCTTACGTTTAATCATTGAAAATGAATTGGACGTAACGATTGAAGAACTGGTAAATCTCGCACTTCAAGGTTATGGCGACATCGTTAAAGACCACGACAAAACGCGTGCTGATGCTGTTGCATTCTTGGAAGGTCGTTACCGTGCCAAGTATGAAGACCAAGGCGTTGCTGTTGATGTGCTTCAAGCGGTTCAAGCACTTGCACCAAAATCTCCACTTGATTTTGACAAGCGTGTAAATGCTGTAAACCATTTCCGTGCACTACCTGAAGCTGCTGCACTTGCTGCTGCAAACAAACGTGTTGCTAACATTCTTGCAAAAGAAGCTGCACCAGAAGGTTCTGTAGTTGAAGCAAACTTAGTTGAAGATGCTGAAAAAGCATTATTTGCTGAGCTTCAAGCAGTTACTCCAGTAGTTGAGCCATTACTTGCGGCAAAAGACTACACGGCTGCTCTTTCTAAGCTTGCAGCACTTCGCGCGCCGATTGATGCATTCTTTGATGGTGTAATGGTAATGGCAGATGATGCTGACCTGAAAGCAAACCGTTTACGTTTATTGGCTCAGCTACGTAACTTGTTTACTGCTATCGCTGATGTAAGTGTATTGCAAGGCTAAGCCTTAATTGGTTGTAAATTAATGAGAACCCCTCTATAAATTAGTGGGGTTTTTTAATATTAAGAATAAATCAGCAGTCATCATAATGAATCCCACTTCAATTAAAAAGTTTTACCGTATAGATGCTTACCTTGTTCTTTGCCACACCCTTTTGATGGCATTCGGTTATGGTCTATGGAAGCTATATCCTCATATACAAACCAAACCAGATATGAGCGGCCTGTTCTTTATGATTATCTCTATTCTAGGCGGTTTTGCAGGGCTGATTATGCTAGCTATAACTTTGCCGCGTTTAGATCGTTCTGTTCATAATTTATCAGTGAACAAATTTATTTTGGCTCTGCTGTATTGGGTTTCTAGTACCATTATTTTCGTGCTATTTGGCATCAGCAAATTCTTCTTCAATAATCCGCTAGTTTTGCTGGTTTTTGTTTTGGTTTTTTTCAGCAGTGTTTATCTTTCGGTGATTCGCCTTGCAGATATGCGTCAAAAAGACTGGTTGATCTTAAGCGGAATTTTTGGAGCTATTGTGCTGTTCTTCTTTTTGCCAGAGCTTTAGAAAATGGTTTAAGTAAAGATTCTGAGCTTATAATGCTTTGTGTACCTAACGATACCTTCTTTGATGGCGTAATGGTAATGGCAGATGATGCTGACCTGAAAGCAAATCGTTTACGTTTATTGGCTCAGTTGCGTAACTTGTTTACTGCTGTGGCTGATGTGAGTGTATTGCAGGGTTAATTAGTATTAATAAAAAAACCGCTTTAAAGCGGTTTTTTTATTTTATTAAGCTAAGAATTGTTCGATAATTGGAAAGACTAATTCTTCATATCTATCAAATACAGTTGGATCTGTAAGATTTTCACAAATATAATTACAGAATCCGTTTTTATCAAAATTTTTCTTAATTATCACACCTCCATAATCATCTACTGATTCACGGGATGGATAAAAATTTTCTGTAAATAATTCTTCTTTAAGCAGATTTTCTGAACCCTTTTTAATTTTAGTATTTTCAAAATTCATAGGAACTTTATCTTTTTTAATATAACCTATTGTTTCTATAGAAATTTTTGTATCACAATCATATAAAAATAATACTTTTCGGTTTATTGCATTTAAATTATGTTTTAGAAAATCAAAACCTTTATCCAAACTACTTTCACCACCAAATTTAACTTGACCACCTTCTTGAGTAACACCAATTTCACCTATTTCTATATTTTCTAACCATTCATTTTTTCCTTTTAGCTCAAAAGCCTTCTTCATAAATTTAATATCTGTCTTGCCTTCAACGAGTATCAATGGTTTTTGTTGATCCTGAATTTTTTTATGTAGAGTTTCTTCAAATGTTATTGTTTCCTTATAAAAATTAAAAGATTCTTCAAACTCACCAAATCTTTCAGAAGTAATATTCATACCAGATGGAAGATCAATTAACTGAATATTTTCTTTCCCGAATTCTTTTTCCACACCTAAAACAAAAAGTGGTGCATGAGACGTCATGATAAATTGTACTTTAGGAAATAACTTAATGAGCTTTGGTAAAATTTCACTTTGATGTTTAGTATGCAAATGCGTATCTATTTCATCAACAACAACAATTCCCTCAATATTCTCTAAACGAATACTATTATTTAAATCTTTATAATCAGCATGTCTAATTATTGTAATGAACAAATTAAGTAAAACTAATTGACCCGTCGAAAGCTGTTCTAGGGTTGGTACAATAACTCTTCCTTTACTATGCAAAGATAATCGGGATTGAGCATCATTTCGCCATCCAGTTTTTAAATATAATTCATCATTATCTAGAATTGTTTTAAATATTTTATTGATATTTCTATACGAGTTATTGATTGCATGCTTATTTTTTATTACAAAATCTTTCTCTTCTTGACTCGCTAAATAATCTAATTCAGCAGGTAAAATTGCAGAATCCAATACTACATCTAACATCCATTGGATATTTCTTTGAAAAGTATCTACACACATGATTTCTTTACCCAAATCACCTGTGTATTTACCTTCAATATTAAATATTTCTTGAGTTAGAGCATTTAAATTTAACCAATGAGGAACTATTTTTCTAAAACTTGGAAAAAAATTAATCGTATTTGAAAAAATTTTATCAATATTTTCCTTAGTAGCTAGTATTTTCTTATCGTTATTATTATTACTATTGATATCATTAATTTTATTTCCATATAAATTCAATAATCCCTGAGCAGAATCTATATTTCCAATTTTTTCGCAATAATGTATTTCTTGACCTTCCTGATCATCAAAAAATCTCAAATAAGCAGCCGCGCTTTGACCATCAGTGGTTGTATTGATATCCCTACCTGAAATTATTCTAAAATAAGGAGAGTCCATACCAGAAGATTTTACTACATCATTATATTGCTTTTTAGCTAGCTCATAAAAAGCATCTACGATATAAGACAAAGTATAGGTTTTACCTGACCCATTTTTACCAATTAGAATTACTGGTTTAGGATTTAGATCCTCTTTAAGTTCTAGTTCTAAATCTAATTTTCAATTGGCCCAATGTTTCTAATATGAATATTTCGCAAGTACATTTTTTGTCCAAATTTTAGATTTATCTCCATACTATTAAAGTACAAGCTTCAACTCAAGGTATTTTCTAAAAATTCATAATAAATTTATATATATACGTTCTTCTCGAGGAAGTCATACTTAAAATTATATCTATTCTTTAATAGTAGTCATCCATTCACCATCACCAAAATTTTTACAATAAATTGGCACTCTCTAATCTAAAAATAATTATTAGGCATATGGTAATAGATAATTAGTAAAAAAAGTAAAGGGATCCCTTTATTTTTTAAATTAAACAAACTCTTTAATTTCTTCTAAACTTTTCGATGGCTCAAACCACATAAAATCATAATCAGCCACATCATGAATATAAAACGGATCATTTTTCATGATTTCTTCAGCTTCTTGAACCGAAGAGCTTAGAGCTAAAATCACCCCACCCGCCCTATTTTCTCGACGTCCTGATGCTAGAAACTTCTTTTGCTCATAGTAATGATCTAAAAATGCAATATGCTCTTTTAGAACTGCATCAACTTCGGCTAATGGTTTTTTATAGGTCAAGGTAACAACAATCATTTCATTCTCTTAAAGGAAGTAGCACATGACATAGAAGGGTTAAACTACTGATAGCTTATATAGTTTATTCGATGGTACGCCGATTCCCCCAATTCATCCACACTAAACTCCCCACAATAATCACTCCACCTAACAGCACAATCATTGACGGTTTTTCATTTAAGAAAACAACTGCCAAACTCATTGCGACAATCGGCGAGCAATATAAAAAATTCGATGCAATCGTTAACGACATATTTTTAAGTACATATCCCCAAAGCACATAAGCCATCGCACTTGGGAAAATACCCAATAACACAATCGACATATTGGCCTGCCAAGTGGCATGTAAAATTTCAGCAGACAACTGCGCGCTATAAAACAATAAAGGAATGGTTCCGAGCCATATGATGTAGCACATCATGCTCAACGCATCATAATTTAAGGCAAATTTTTTATATAAATTAAAGTAAATCGCCCATGCAATTGCAGCCAAAACAACCAACAAACTATAAGGGCTCGGCACACCAAAGCCTCGATCACCACTAACCACTAAAACGGCGCCACAAAGACCTAATAAAATACACAACCATTGTTTGAAACGGATTTTCTCTTTAAAAAATAAAGCTGAAACTATAAAGGTAAATAGCGGAATAGATTGACTTAAAATGCTGGATGCAACCGCACTAACATATTGCTGCCCCGTATTTATAAGCAAGTGATGCAAGGTCACAGAGAAAAATCCTAACACCCCAAGCGCAGGAACATCTTTCCACTTTAACGGCTGAATACCTTTTTTCATGACCAAAAGTAGTAAGAAAACAGATGCAATCAAAAAGCGAAGCAAGGCAATATGCTGCGGTGTATATGAATGCAAAGCACTGTGTACACCAATAGGTGAATAGCCCCAACAAAAGACGGTCACAGCAATACATAAATAGAGCTTAAATGCTGGAGGCTGTGTTTCGACAGCAAGTGAAATTGCCATGTTAAATCTGCGCTAATGAAATGGAACTCTTTCATCATATGCGCATGGATAGTTGAATAAAATTAACTTATATTGAGCCTAATATTCATTAAAAGTGAATGATAAAACATGGATATCGCTCAGTTAAAAATGTTTCAAACGGTGGTTGAATGCGGCACGATGACCAAGGCATCTTTGCAGTTACACTGCGTTCCATCTAACATCACGGCGCGCATTAAACAACTTGAAGAAGAACTCGACGCACCTCTGTTTTATCGGGAAGGGAAAAGTTTAAAGCTCACCCCATCCGGAGAGATTTTCCTTAATTATTGCCAGAAAATTTTAGCGCTTTGTGATGAAGCAAAACGAAGCATTCATCCTGATGCACCACCCTCTGGTCCATTAAAAATTGGGGCTATTGAATCTTCTGCCACAACACGTTTACCTAACTTACTCGCGAAATATCATCAACGCTATCCAGAAGTTTCCATTCAAATTATTACTGGCACATGGAAACAGCTATTAGTTGATATTTCTCAACATAAACTCGATGGTGCGATTGTCGCGGGAAGTATTGAATTTCCAATGTTAAATAGGCTCAGTATTTATCAAGAAGAAATTATTTTAATTGCCCCAGAATCTTTCGGTGAAATCCACTGCCAAGAAGACCTGATTGGTAAAGAAATTTTTATGTGGACTGAAGGCTGCCCTTACCGCGCTGCACTTGAAGAATGGCTTAAGCTCAAAAATATCTCACTTCCAATTACCAGCATTACCAGTTATGCCACTATTATTGGTTGCGTGAGTGCAGGTTCCGGTGTGTCTTTAGTGCCAAAGAGTCTTTTTGAGCAATATAAAAATTTAACCAATATTCGAGGTTATAAATTTGAACATCTTGCCTTTATGCAGAATCAATTTTTTTGGCACAAAAATGTAAGCAACCATAAAGCTCGAGATATGTTTTTAGAATTGATTAAGTCAGAATTTATAGCTTAGCTGTGCATTCGAATGAAATTATCTATGTAAAACGCTATGCTTTACATAAAATAATGATGCATAAAACACATCGCGGCATTTTAAACATTTTTATTTTATTGATATAAAACAATACTATAGTAAAAATTAAGAATCAATTATAAAAACATAAACTGCATGACCCATCCGTTTTTTGCAACGACCTTAATCAAAAGAAGCAGATGCTAAATACATAACATATTTTTTGAGTCATTCAACATGAATAAAGCAATTGGAATTTTAGGTGGTATGGGTCCACAAGCCACAATTGATGCCATGGATAAAATTATTAAAAATACGCCAGCACATTGCGATCAAGAGCATATTCCTGTCATCACGGTTTCTATTCCAGACATCCCAGATAGAACACAATCGATTATCAATCATGATGATAAACCACTCGAAAAAATGGCTGAATATCTTAAAATTTTAGAAGCGGCACAGGTCGGCTGTATCATTATTCCCTGCAATACTGCCCACTTTTGGTTTAACCAGTTACAGCAACGAACCCAAACCAAAATGATTAGTATTATTGAATCTGCGGTTCATTTTATTCAAGCCAGCCAAATTGCTGAAGTTTGTATTCTTGCGACGTCTGCCACCATAAGCACTCAGCTTTACCAAAGCCAATTCATCCAAAACAATATTCGTTTCTCTACCCCATCTGTTGAGATGCAACACAAAGTGATGCAAAGTATTTATCAATACAAAGCAGGAAATATCGAAAAATCAAAACAACTTATGAGTGAGGTTATTCATTTTTATAAACAAAATAAAAGCATAAAATTCTTATTAGCATGTACTGAAATTCCACTCATCTTACAAGACAATATCCAAGACAATCCTGAACTGTTTGTTGATGCGACCGATTTACTCATTAAAAATGCGATTGCGTGGTATCAGAACTCATTAACAGCATCAGCCGCATGATTAAATAAAATTTAATGCAAATTATGCATAATTAATTTAGGCAATGGTCCAATCAATTGCCTTCACAAAATTCCATAATCCTTCAGAAGTTGCATTAAGCCTTGCACTACTGCGATATAAATAAATATCGACAGACAGTACCGACTCTTTCATTGGTACGATCATCAACTGATTTTGTTTTAATTCATCTTGAATGCTGTAATCGGGTAACCACCCTACGCCATAGCCACCTTTGATCATGTCCTTAAGTAATAGACTCATTGAAGACACAAAATTTGTCTCAAACTTGTCCGAATGATGATCTTGTAGAAATTTATTTACCTTTTTCCCCATGTAACTGTCATCGGTATAGTTCATGAGAGGAATTGAAGTATCTTCGAGTGAAAATTTAGGTCGACCTAAATGATTTGGAGCCGTGACTAAATAAAGCTTTGCTGAAAACAACTTATGGCACAAAAATTGTGGGTTCATTAAGTCATCATCATAAAAAGATGCAATAAAGTCACATTGACCATTTTTAAGAGAATCTACGGTTTCATTCACATTGATTGCTTCAACATGAAAAATCTTTTCTTGGTAATTTTTTAAATTTCCTAAAATTTTAGGAAAAATATAACCCGCCAAAGAATGTGCAGAAGCAATCGTGACTTTGCTTCGCACATGATTATCACCTTTAATTTGATCTATATTGAACTCAAAATCATCCAGTAAATTTCTCGCATGCAATATAAAAAGCTTACCCTGCTCCGTTAACTGCAAAGGAGAAGTTTCTCGATCAAACACTTCAAAACCAAGACTATTTTCCAAGGCTTGAATACGACGACTCAGCGAAGACTGAGAAATATTTCTAATATCAGAAGCGACTGTAAAATTTCGGTATTTTTCTAGAACAATCAGATCATATAACCATTTTAATTCAATGTTTTGTATCACTTGAGGCTCCAGATCATTCTAGAAATTTAGATACGGTATTTAATTATATTTGAAATGATGATTTATCGTAATCAAATCGTATGGATTTTATCTCATTGCAGTACAAGCTGTATTTTTATCAGTAAGATCAGCACTTCATCTTTTGATTCTGGTTGGGGAGGTTTTATCCAAAATGAAAACCCTAAAAACTCTATGTATTGCGACCTCTATATTGGCTTCATCAAGCTTATTTGCTGAAACAACGCAACCTCAACAAGTGAATGAAATAGCTCCGAAAACACAACCTTATGGTGATAATCCAAGTTTAGGGCGTGTACTGTTATATAAAACAGGAAAAGGCATACAAAATTTAGGAGACAATATTCAAGGTGCTTCTGAAAAGACCTCAAATAAAATTAGTGAAAAGTGGAAAAACACCAAAGAATTTACTGCTGAAAAGGCAGAAGTCGTTCAACAAAAAGCGGATACAGCAAAAGCTTTTACTGAAACAAAAATAGATCAAGCTAAGCAAAATATTACCAGTAGCCGAAACGGTGAAAACATCCCAATAGAACAAGGTGAGTTAAGTAAATCTAGCACTACGGTTAACTAAATTTCTTGGATAGCGCGATAAATTCGCGCTTTAATATAAAATACAAATATCAATCTAGACATAAATACCACTCACTATAAAGAGCTAGGAATCTGCCTTATGAATAGTCAAAAACTTCTCTTTTCAACACTATGCTGCTTAGCATTAACTGCATGTGCAACATCAACGCCCCTTTCTTCTTATTCTCAAGCTCAAGTTTTAGAGCAAGACACCAATATCGAAGCCTACCCGTCTACAACAGGTAATGTGGCCAAGCTCATTAAACAAGATAATCAAGCTTGTATGATTGAATTTACAGGTTATTTAGGTGGAGGACATGTGACCGAACATTGGACGTTTAATAATAAAGGTCTAATTTCAGCGACTTCTTCGACTCTACAATACCCTGATGAATCAGGCATATTAAATCAAGCAACCAACTCTACGACTAAGAGTTCTACGACCTTTAATATTCAAGATCCTGAAATTCAAAATAACTTCAAAAAACTCCAAAATAATTTTAATGCAGCTAATTTAGCAAAGTGTAATTAAGGCTTTTCCATAAAAAAACTCGTTGCAGAAGCTTTCTTTTGCAACGAGTTATAGCCATTTAAAATTTCTTGGACCTGATTTAAAAATTATAAATAAGCTATTTAGTTAGCGATCAAGCCATTTGTTGCTGCCAGCAAATCAATCCGCGGAAAAACTAATCCCGTTCTCGAATCTGTAATTGGCTTACCTGTCGTTTTTAAACGGCTAATCGTTTGCTCAATACTTTCAGTTGGACTCACACTATTCGCTCGTAATAAAGCAATCGCGCCTGCCACATGTGGTGTTGCTTGAGACGTACCGCCCATGGTGTAACCACCCGCGGTAATCATTGCACCTGGTGCTAATAAAGTCACAAGGCTACCACCATTACTAAAACATGCTACCTTATCTGCTGCTGTGGTTGGGTCAGAACATTTCACTGGATTCCCCCATGACACACCACCAATATTACTGTCATAAACAGCACCGACTCTCACTGCACCAGCAACACAGGCAGGAGATGAAATACCATCTGCAAATGCATCATTACCTGAAGCTACTACAGGCACCACACCAGCAGCACGTGCATTGGCAAATGCCGTTCCATAACTACTATCACTACACTCTGAAGTATATTTAACGCCAGGAACGCCAAGACTTAAATTAACCGCTTTAATATTATAAGTTTGTGCATTGTTTACGGCCCAGTTAATCCCTGCAAGAATATCACTATCATAGGCTGTACTGACCCACTTACCTTGAGACCTCACTTTTCTAAAGACATCAATACCAATAATTTTAGTTTTAGTTGCGACTTTAGACACAATACCTGAAACATTACTGCCATGTCCGTCATCATCTAATGCCCCATCATCTGGTGCACTATCAAAAGAATAAACTACCCGACATGTGCTTGATGGTGTATTGACTGCCGTACAACCAAAATCGGAATGTAAATAGTTCAAACCTGTATCAATCACTGCCACACTAGAACCCTCACCCGTAAAACCATTGGTGTTTGCTTGTGGTTGGTTAATTAAAGGTAAGCTTTCATTGGTCGTAGTTTGATTAATCCGATTTGGGTAAACCGCTTTAACATTCGGGTCATTTAATAAAGAGACTAATGCTTCGCGGTTACTAATCCGATAAAAAGCTAAAGGCAAATTATTGTAGTCCCGCAGTACTTGCACACCGCCAGTACGGTTAAACCTTGCCTGTATATTCTTTTTATTGGTTGCGATATAACTCCGCCGCTCTAAACCAGAGGGCACGCTCACCGAAGGAATATTGTATTCAACAATTAAATCATTCGAATCGTTAGTGACCAGAGCATCTAAATCAATTTTACCCTGAAGCACTTTTTGTTTTGCTGCTTGATTTAACCGCTGTTTAGCCCCTTTAGAATCTAAAGGAAGAGCGGATGCTGTTGTACTTAATATCGTACATAGACCTAATAGAAATAACGTTTTACTTTGCATTATTTTTCTCCGTAGTTTTTTCAACTAACAATTTGCTTATTTCGCTTTTATTTCATTTGCTGGATCTTTTTCTGGATCAATCGGTTGAATAGAAAGATCACTTTTTGTGTTGTAAAAAGGAACGGTATCAGCTGACACCGATTGAGGATGAGTTGAATCTAAAGATAGATTTTTAGCTTGAGTAGGCTCCTTAAGTTTAGAAAGAGAAGATGATGTGTCTGGTTGTGACGAATTCGATTCATGTAAAACCGAATTGAACACATCAGATGCACCACTTGTTGGCTTAAAATAGAGAACAACGGCGACCAAGCCGACCAATACAAGAAAGGAAGCAATAATTTTCATCATTCAAGATCTCTGTTTTTTTGTTTATAGACATCTATTTTTATTTTTGATTATTCGAAATAAAGAGGTATTTCTTAAAATATATTTCATGTGAAAAATCTAATGAATGAAATATATACCCACAAGAGAAGTAGAAATATCCACACCCAAATAAGCAAAAATGTTGTTCTGCCCTGTACATTTATATTTCTGGCAGAAGGTGGTTCAAAAAAGTGCTAGAAAGCATCTTATTCTCATAATAAGCAATAACTATGCCGTTCCCACTAATAAATAATGAGACTCAAATCACAATTAGAGATATACGTACATGTTGAAAAGAAGAGTAACTTCAAGAAAATTTGAAATTTAATTTTTAAAAAAATAAAAAGATAAAATTAGACCAGCTTAATTAGAATAACTAACAAATAAACATTCTTTTTCACTTTATTATTAATTTTTATTAATCTTCACAATTTATCCCCAGTCTGTTTACTCAACGTAACACTGTTGTAACGTTTTGATGAAGTCAGTTCCCAAGCCCATGGTGTGTTAGCTATGATTCGTTAGCGTTTATGAAATACCTCACTAAAAGGGTATATTCTTTGAAGGATATCGCAATGAAAATGATGAAAACAGCTATCGTTACTGCAAGTGTTCTTGCTTCTGCCTCTATTTTTGCACAAAGTGCGGGCGTTAATGCAGGTGCTTCTGCCGAAGTAAATGTACAACCAGGTGGTCTTGTTAGTGGCGTAGCGAACACAGTCAAAAATACTGCACATACTGTAGGTAGCACAGCAAAACATGCGGGTCATGTTGCTGCTGACACTACAGTTAAAGCGACTAAAAAAACAACTGGTAAAGTGACTGAACTTTCTTCTAAAGCAGCAACAGGTACTAAACACTTAGCGACTGAGGCTGCAACAGGTACTAAACACTTGGCTACTGAAGCTGCAGTTGGTACTAAAAACTTTGCAACTAAAACAGCAACGGGTACTAAAAACCTAGCAACTGAAGCTGCAGTTGGCACTAAAAACTTAGCAACTAAAGCTGCAACGGGTACTAAAAACCTAGCAGTTGAAGCTAAAGCCGATACAAAAGCACATGTTGATGCTGTAAAAACTAAAGTTGCAGAAAAACAAGCTGACCAAAAAGAATTTACTGCTGAAAAACAAGCTGATGCTCAAGCGCATGTAGATGCTGTAAAAACTCGCGTAGCTCAAAATCAAGCTGAGCAAAAAGAGTTTGTTGCAGACACTAAAGCGGATGCTCAGGCAAAGTTAAATGCAGCTCAACCAGCGGCAATCAATGCTAATACTGGTGTAAATGTTGGTGTTAACGTTGCTCCTGTCGGAATTAATGCAAGTGTAAATGCAGATGCGCAAGCGTCTACACAAAAAGCAGAAAAGAAATCTTGGATTAAAGGTCTTTTCGGTACTAATTAATACGTGATGCACAAAAAAGGGCGATTAATCGCCCTTTTTTATTTATTTAAAATCAATCATTCAGCCCATTTCAGTTAAAACTAAACCTGCACGTAAACCGAGCTTCACATTTGGATTTGGAAATAAAATCCAGACCTGATCTTGTTCAACAACATAATTACCAGAAGGTTGTGTCGCAATGATTTCACCTTTTGTAAAAGTCGAAAAATTCGGAGCTTCAGCTGATAAGTTCATCTGAAAATCTTCATCTTTTTTAATTAAAGAGTCCGATACTTTAAACACTCGAATTTTCGCTTTATTGCGTGCTGGTAAAACTTGCTCAGAAACGACATGACGGATGACTTCATCAATTGCCGCAAACTGACTCAAGTCATTTTGTCCAAATGGCAAAGCTTTTCCCAACTCTAAAGTTGCACTGGCTGCTTTAAAATTCTCACTGGTAAAATGCGTAAACGTTTTACCTATCGCATTGTGATATACCAAAGCATCTAAATTGGCCGCTTCAAGACTCGCTGTCAAATTCGCATCATAAGCATGCGTTTGATAAGGAAATAAAGCGAAAGTAGGCAATAAAGAAGCCCGAATAGCTGTGTGCAAATCATAGTGATAACGCTTTGCTTGGCTTGAACTTTCTTGAAAGAAAGTCGTGACAACTTGCTCTAAAACCTCAGCTCGCTTTGATTCTTCAGTCACTGGCAGAGTTTTATATCCACCACAAAACATTCGGTTCACATCGTCATGCACATAACGTTTACCTTGACGCATTGCATATGGATTACCCAATACAAACAACAGCCTCACAGCAAGGTTTAAGCGTCCAGCAAATAAATCTGTGCAAAGATGAGACAACAATTCAATTGGTGCTGTTTCATTACCATGTACTCCAGCTGACAGTACGACGGCTTTGTCGTACTGTGCATGTGGCGTACATTCAAGAATTCCCTCACCTAACCAACGCCAAGAAAAATTATCTTGTTTTCCTTCACGTGTTGTAGGCTGCTCACCTTGTAAGGTTAATGCTAGAAAATCTTGCATGTCACCTCCTCCTTATTTTTGGAAAGGATAAACTGAACCCAAACCTAAAATTTTGGTCAGCTCATCAAGCGCCATACGGCTTTCCATCAATAAATGCGGATCAGCTAAATCTTCTTGAGCTAAACGATCACGATAATGTTTATCTACCCATTGATTGAGTGTGCCAAACAATTGATCATTCATTAATACTTTTGGATTTACAGCATTTAACTCGGTTTCATTTAAAGCTACGCGTAAACGTAAACATGCTGGTCCACCACCATTACGCATACTTTCACGTAAGTCATAAACCTGAATAGCATCAATTGGTGTACCCATCTGAACCATATCGTTCAAATAACCCCAAACTGCCTTATTCTGGCGAGACTCTTCTGGTACAACAATGGTCATTCCACCATCTGGACGAGTCAAAATCTGGCTATTAAATAAATATGTTGCTACTGCATCATCAACGGTAACGCGATTTTCAGGAACTTCAATGGAGATAAAATCTTCACCGATGCTTGCCATTTTTTGACGAATTTCAGCAAAAGCCTGATCTTGATTTAAAAATGCATGTTGATGATGGAATAAAACCTGTTGGTTGCTGACCGCAATCACATCATTATGAAAAACGCCTTGATCAATCACATCCGGATTTTGTTGAACAAAAACTGTATGTGCATCATCCAAACGGTGCAAACGCGCAATTGCTTCGCTTGCTTCACGAGTCTGACGAGCAGGATAACGTTTTGGCCCCGGCAAACCATTATTTAAATGTTGTTGACCGTAAACAAAAACTTGAACCCCACGCTTAGCATAATCACCACCTAAACGATTGTGATTTGCTGCGCCTTCATCACCAAACAAAGCCACTTGCGGCAATGCTTCATGGTGTACAAAATGACGTTCATTTTTAAAGATCGCTTGCAAAACTTGGCTTGTTGTTTCCGCTTCAATCGAACGGTGAAACTTATTATTTAAGTTTGCTGCGGTAAAATGCACACGTTCATCTTGGCTATCTGCCGAAGGTGAAACTGTTGCCGCATTTGCAGTCCACATTGGCGAAGCGGAACTTAAAGATGATAAGAGTTCAGGGGAATGACGCATTGCTTGAGCAACAACACTAATGTCATCTCCTGTAAAACCCAAACGGCGTAACATTGGAACATGTGGACGCTCATGCGGGGCAAGTACACCCTGCTTCATACCCAAATCAGCTAAAGCTTTCATTTTTAGCAAGCCTTGTTTAGCTGCTAATTTTGGATTAGAGGCATTATTACGGTTTTTTGTCGATGCTTCATTACCAAACGACAAGCCCGCGTAGTGATGTGTTGGTCCCACTAAACCATCGAAATTTACTTCATATCCTTTCATTTTTCTTTCCCTAGTGTTTAAGGCAACACAATCCCTGGAGATAATTTTTCTGGTAAGGTTAAGCTGTCACTTTCAAGTGAAGCCATTGGCCAAGCACAATAATCAGCGGCATAAAAGGCGCTCGCACGATGGTTACCCGATGCCCCTACACCACCAAATGGCGCAGCACTTGAAGCACCTGTTAATGGCTTGTTCCAGTTCACAATACCGGCACGCGCTTCAATAAGTACTTGATCAAACAATTCACGTTTTGGAGAAACCAGACCAACAGACAAACCAAAGCGAGTTGCATTTGCAATTTTCAATGCTTCATCAAAGTTGTCATAACGTTGAATCGTCGTAAGTGGACCAAAATATTCTTCATCTGGAATATCTGCCACACCTGTTACATCAACAATGCCTGGGGTAAGTAACGAACTGTCTTCTTGCGGACGCGTCATTGGCAATAAACTTTTTGCGCCAAGCTCAAGCAATTTTTGCTGAGCAAGCATCATGTTTGATGCGGCAACTGACGAGATAACGCCACCCATAAATGGTTGTTGTTCGTCGTTCCAACGACCAACTTTTAAGTTTTTAGCAACCTCAACAAAACGTTGAATAAATGCATCGCCTTCTGGACCATTTTTTACCAAGATGCGACGTGCACATGTACAACGCTGACCCGCCGAAACAAAGGCAGATTGAATAGTAAGATTAACCACAGCATCAATATCGATAATTTCATCAATAATCAATGCATTATTACCGCCCATTTCAAGCGCAAGAATTTTTTCAGGAGCACCCGCCATTTGTTTATGTAGGTGATAACCTGTGTTCGCACTTCCGGTAAATAATAAACCGTCAATTTCATATGAAGCAGCTAACGCTTCACCAGTAGTACGACCACCTTGCACCAAGTTCATTACACCATTAGGCAAACCCGCTTGCTGCCAAAGTTTTACAGTTTCTTCAGCAGTCCAAGGCGTTAATTCACTTGGCTTAAATACCACGGTATTGCCTGCAAGTAATGCAGGAACAATATGTCCATTTGGTAAATGGCCCGGAAAGTTATATGGACCGAAAACTGCAAGCACACCATGTGGACGGTGGCGTAAAGATGCCACACCATCAGCCATTTCAGTTGAGCTTTCACCAGTACGCTGGTGATAAGCACGAATTGAAATAGCAACTTTACCAATCATTGATTGAACTTCAGTTAACGTTTCCCAAAATGGTTTACTCGTTTCTTGGCTAATGACTTCCGCTAAGTGCTTTTTATTTTCTTCAAGCAAAGCTGCAAATTTTTCAACAATCGCCACACGCTCTACAAAAGGTAAACGTGCCCATGCTGGAAATGCAGTACGTGCTGCTTGGCAAGCTTGCTCAACATCAGTAGCAGTAGCCTCAGCACCCGACCAGACAGTTTGGTTATCAACTGGATTTGTTTTTTCAAATGTTGTGCCGCTGCCTTGTAACCAGACACCGTTTATAAATAAAGAGTTTGACATCAGGATACTTCCATTGGATTGAGTGATAGCACACGAACAACATGACCTTCTTGTACACCGAGGTTTTCAGCTTGTTCATGCGTTAAATTTATAGTGTTATCAACAAGATCAAGCTTCATCAGCATTGCGCGATAGTCATGATAATTATCATTAGCAACGAGATATTGGGTCTTACCGACCGCAGCTTCACTTGTAATTTTGACGTTTAATAACTGACTTTCTTTTACTGCGCGTAATTCATCAATATTGGCTTCAACCGTTGGGCCAGCATCAAAAATATCGACATATCCTTGATAGCGTAAACCTTCCGACTCAAGCACATGATAGGCAGGCAAAGTTTGTGGATGCATTTTTCCAATCACCTCTTGCGCATCTTTTGGCAAGAGATCTACATAGACAGGAAAACGTGGCATAAGCTCTGCAATAAATACTTTTTGCCCAATTCCGCTCAAATAGTCGGCAGTTGAGAAATCCATATTAAAGAAATGGTGACCAATCGCATCCCAAAATGGAGAACATCCATTTTCGTCTGAGAAACCACGCATTTCAGCAATTAATTTTTTCTCGAAATATTGCTTAAAGGCAGCGATAAACATAAAACGGATTTTCGATAAGAATTTACCGTTTTGGTTTTCACGACGCTCTGGATCTAAAAATAATGTACAGAGTTCACTACTACCTGTTCTGTCATTACTTAAAAATAAGGTCGGTAATGACTTATAAACATTTAATGCTTTTGAAGCATGTACTTGTGTTCCAACATGAAAGTTGTACCAAGGTTCCATGAGCCCTACAGCAACTTCAATTGCACTTAAACCAATAACACGTTGAGCTTCTGTATCTTCAAGAACAAATAAATAGCCTTGTTCACTTTTATGGACATTGCCATTTAAAGTATTGCGAGTACGTGAAATTCGAGCCGAAAGTGTATCCATATTTTGTGGCAAGGAAGTCAGGCCTACACCCGACTTACCTGCTAATTTATAAATATCTTCAAGGTCTCGAAACTCGGCATGACGGACAATCATCATGGCTAGCTTCCTTTTTTTTATTTAGCCAATTTTGCCAATGCTCTTTTTAAACGAGCAATTCCTTCATCAATATCTTGTTCAGGAATAATGAGAGACGGAGTAAAACGAACAACATCCGGACCTGCAATTAAAGCAAGTAATCCTTCCTCACCAGCCCAAGTCGTAATATCTTTAGCTTTTCCTGCATACTCAGCTTTTAATACGCAACCAATGAGCAAACCTTGACCACGAATTTCTTCAAAAATCTGATGTTCAGCATTTAAAGTATTCAAGGCATCAAGGAAATACTGATGACGATGCTTTACACCCTCAAGGACTTCAGGTGTATTAATAAATTCGAATACTGCACCTGCAACTGCACTTGCTAACGGATTACCGCCATAAGTCGTACCGTGCGTACCAACTGAAAAATGCGGCGCAAACTTATCGGTTGTTAACATTGCACCGACTGGGAAACCACCACCTAGTGCTTTTGCAGTTGTAAGAACATCTGGAATAACACCAGTGTTCATGTAGGCATAAAGTGCGCCTGTACGTCCGACACCAGTTTGTACTTCATCAAAAATAAGTAAGGCACCAAACTCATCACACAGTGCGCGTAAGCCTTTTAAAAATTCGATGTCAGCCGGAATAACGCCGCCTTCACCTTGTATCAGCTCAACAATAACCGCGCATGTTTGCTCATTAATTACCGCTTTTGCTGCGTCTAAATCGTTAAAGGCAACATGGTTAATTCCATTTGGAAGCGGTGCAAAGTCTTGTGAATATTTAGGTTGACCGCCTGCTGAAACGGTAAATAACGTACGACCATGGAAAGCATTTTTAAATGCCACAATGCCACTTTTACCAGCAACACCACTATCTAAACCCACTTTACGTGCAAGTTTTAGTGCCGCTTCATTGGCTTCTGCACCTGAGTTACAGAAGAAAACTTTGTCTGCAAATGTATTTTCAGTGAGTTGTTTTGCAAGGCGTAGAACAGGTTCATTTGTATAACCATTGCCCACATGCCAAAGTTTTTTTGCTTGTTCTGTTAAAGCATTTACTGCCACTGGATGCGCATGACCTAATGCGTTTACTGCAATCCCGCCTGCAAAATCGATATATTCTTTATTTTCTTGATCCCAGATACGCGAACCTTCACCACGTACAGGAATGAAATTTGCCGGTGCAAAAACTGGAACCATCCAGTCGTTAAAGTTGCTTCGAGTTACAGAAATTGGCTGTTCCATGCTTACCTCAGTATTTATTTAATATATTCGATATCACTTAAATTTTAATAATTCAGAAAAAGGGACTGAACAAATAAACCCTATAACATCCTTTGTATTTGCTCAGACCACTTTTTCTAAAAGTAATTTCCGCAGATTAGCCTGGGAAAATACCACGCTCTTTACGAGCTTTTAAAATACGCTCACATGCCAAGATGTAAGCTGCTGTACGTAAAGTACAAGCATTGCTGTTTGCTGTATTCCAAACGTCATCCATAGCTTGAACCATCAATTTGTCTAAACGCTCATTGATTTCTTCTTCGGTCCAGAAGTAGCTCGCCATGTCTTGAACCCATTCGAAGTAACTTACAGTTACACCGCCGGCGTTACATACCACGTCAGGTACTACAACAATGCCACGCTCAACTAATACG
Source organism: Acinetobacter sp. V91_7 (assembly GCF_031799075.1). Taxonomy (NCBI): domain Bacteria; kingdom Pseudomonadati; phylum Pseudomonadota; class Gammaproteobacteria; order Moraxellales; family Moraxellaceae; genus Acinetobacter; species Acinetobacter sp. V91_7. Next base: position 108,595 of record NZ_JAVQNT010000040.1, on the reverse strand, counting down.
TCTTCAGCTTTAGGATAAGTCGGGCCGTTTGCGCCTTCTAAAATCAACTTAGCTTTAAGTTTTTGAGCACGATCAACAGTGATTTGACCTTCCAATGCAGCAGGAACAATAATGTCAACTTCTGCTGTCCAGAAATCCTCATCAGCGATTGATTGCGCACCAGCGAAGCCGCCAACACCACCTTGATTTGCATTTACGTGATCACGTAACGCTTCAAGATCAATACCATCAGCATTGAAAATAGTGCCTGTATGGTCTTGAACGTGTGTAACTTTCGCTTTTGATTCAACAAATAAGAAAGCAGCTTCACTACCTACGTTACCAAAACCTTGAATAGCGACTTTCGCACCTTCAATTGGTAAGTTGATTTTTGCAGCTACTTCACGACCTGTAACGAATACACCACGACCAGTCGCTTTTACACGACCTAAAGAACCACCTAAGTGAACAGGCTTACCAGTTACAACACCAGTTACTGTGTAACCTTGGCTTGTAGAATAAGTATCCATCATCCAACCCATGATATTGGCATTTGTACCAACGTCTGGAGCAGGGATATCTTTTTGAGGCCCGATAATGTGACCGATTTCAGTCGTATAACGACGAGTTAAACGCTCTAATTCACGATTAGATAATTTACGTGGATCAACACGGATACCACCTTTTGCACCGCCAAATGGCAAGTTCAAAACAGCAGTTTTAATTGTCATCCATGCAGACAACGCCATAACTTCGTTCAAATCAACATTCGGATGGTAACGAACACCACCTTTACCAGGACCACGAGACAAGTTGTGTTGTACACGGTAGCCTTCAAAGTGCTGAATAGAACCGTCATCCATTACAATTGGCACGTCTACAATAAGTGCACGTTTTGGACGTTTTAAAGTGTCGATAAACTCAGCTAAGTGGTCTAAGTACGGAGCAACACGGTCAATTTGTGCCAAGTAAGTTTGCCAAGCATCGCTGTGTTCGTTTACGTATGAAAGATCTGACATCTTTTTTCCTATATACCTTCATAGACTCAGATTTGATAAATCTGTAATCTTTATTATTTAGCAACTAAAACCCTGAAATAACAGTGCCTTAGTTTATTTACTAAATCTTTTGCTCTTCTAAAGCATCAGATTTTTTAAATTCCATTTGTTGGTACTAAAAGTACGATCTACTTTTATATACCGATATCTTTTACAAGTTTTCTTTTGTCTAAATTGCTGTTTATAAAGAGAGTTTTATAAAAGCAAAAAACTAGCCACAACCCACTAAAACCAGCCGGCTGAAATATGAATACAAAAGAAGTGACATAACCGTTTGGGAGTTAAAAAGAACTATGATTTACAAAAACCATGAGTCCATAAAATTTTTTTGACTAATCGATAGATCCCTCCATTAGTCTTTTTAAAATAAACTTTGTTCAATAATCATACAGATTAATTATTTCCACACATACTGCTTAAAATTAAGCCGCAACATAGATATAAAATCTTCCAATAAATATAGCATAGAGCAAGCTCATTTAGAACATTTTAAAATAAATAAGAAGAGAAAAAATAATCAAATCGAACTGACATTTATAATAAAAAAACAACAAATATTAAAAAATCCTTAACTCTAATAAAAAAAATTATAGAAAATAAACTTCCATAAATATAAAAAATGTAAATATTTTTAATCATAAATAACAATCGGTTATAAAATTCAATCTTTTCAAAAACCATCAAAAAATTATCTATTCTCCACATTAAATCCATATTAATCCTATTCCACCCTGCTATTCTAAAAAACTAAAAACACCACCTTATTAAATAACAAGACTAAACATAGACTTAATCAAATATTTATAATAAATAAATATTAATAAAAATCCGATAAATGGTGAATTTATAAAACAACATTTGTTTCCATGATTAAAAATAAAAATTCATTTTTAAAAAAAATATATAGAATCCATCCTTTTTAATTTCCTACAGACCATAAAAAAGGCCCCAAATGGGACCTTTAGACTACGCTTGTAAAAGCATACAACGCTTAGCTCTGTACCACATCTTTCTTGTGATAAAAAATGAAGTAGCTCGCATAACATAAAAGAATAAAAACAATACAACAGATAAAGCCGACTTGCATCGAAGGATCAACCACCATACTAATACAAGTAACAGCACAGAACAGACCACCCACAATTGGAGTCAAAGGAAATAAAGGAGCAGCAAAACGTAAATCTTTTGCAGTTTTCCCAGATTTATACCACTGTCTACGGAAATTAAATTGAGATACGCAAATTGCAATCCAAACAACCACCATGGTAAATGCTGCAACACCCAATAAATTTTTAAAGATCGTCTCAGGGGCAAACTGCTCTGAAAGCAACCCAGGTATTGCACCAAACATCGTCACAGTAATGGCAACAATCGGTGTTCCTGAAGGAGTAAGCTTTGAAAATATTTTTGGTAATTGGTTTTTTACTGAAAGTGACCACATCATACGTGAAGCAGCAAATAAACCAGAATTGGCAGCTGAGAGTAAAGCCGTAATGATTACAAAGCGGATAATATCTTCCGCATAAGGAATACCAATGTAATTAAACACAGTCACAAAAGGGCTATTACTTACTTCGTTTGCATTCAAACCTGCAAGCTCGAATGGCAATAGCGAAGTAATTACAACAATGGTACCAACAAAGAAAATTAGTAGACGCCAAATGGCGGCATTAATCGCTTTTGGGACTGTCTTCGCAGGATTTTCAGTCTCACCAGCCGCCACACCAATTAACTCCGTACCCGAAAATGCGAAATTAACGATCAGCATAGTTGCAAAAATTGGAAATAAACCGTGAGGGAACCAACCATGTGCTGTCAAATTACTAAATAGTGGCGCTGTCTCATGCCCTTGGTAAGGGATAAAACCAAAAATTGCCAGCAACCCTAAACCAATAAAACAGATAATCGTGATAACTTTGACAAGTGCTAACCAAAATTCAGACTCGGCAAACAATCGAGTTGAACTCACATTCAGAATAAAAACTAGGGCACCAAAACACAGAGTCCAAGCCCAAACCGAAGTAGTTGGAAACCACTCCTGAACCAGTAAAGCCGCGGCGGTAAACTCAGTCCCCAAAGTGGCCGTCCAAGTTAACCAGTACAGCCAAGTAATCATATATCCTGTGCCTGGACCGATATAACGGCGGGCATACTCTCCAAAAGAACCCGATTCAGGTACATGAACTGCAAGTTCACCGAGGCATAGCATTACGGTGTAGGCGATTAAACCACCCAAAAAATAAGAAATAATTGCCCCGATTGGGCCTGCTTGCGAAATTACATCACCAGAACCTAAAAAAAGACCTGTACCTATGGCACCGCCAAGGGAGATCATCACCAAATGTCGAGTACTCATTGCTCGTTTCAAAGGTGCAGAACTTCCATGTTGCGATGCATCATTATTCCGATAATTTAATGATTGCATATAAAAAACTGTAACGACAATTTAGTAAAAAATCATTTTAGGATAAAAAAATAAATATGCAATTATCTTTGAATAGTGAACTTATTTTAAACAACCTATCACCACATAAATAACATATAAATAAAAAACAAATACTTATTAAAATTTAAAGTTATAGTTGTATTTTAATTAGCCTCCAATCATTTATTTATTTTATACATATGCAAATATCATTTATTTTAAAGCATGGTATTTTTTCACCTAATTTATAATGCTTGTATTTAATACGCCAGATATTCACAAAACAAACGCATCATTTATTTAAATAATGACTTTGAATTTAATATACAAATAAATTAATGAAAAAATATTTTTTAAGCAAAAAATAAAGCCCAAATCTTTAGACTTGAGCTTTATTTAACCACCAGAAAGGTTTAATAGGTGATTGAGATCAGTTGTTCAGTAGGCTTGATTGAACCTTCTATAAATTCACACATCCCATGTTCATCACAAGATAAATTTAATTGTTTATAGCTAATTGCAAAAAAGTCGGAATATTTTTTGATTACAAACGGACTCATGTCAGATGTTAAAGGCTCTTTGCTCTTGAACAATTTAATGACTTTACGATCATTCATCCCTAACAAATAAGTTTCATTATTTAATTCAATGTGCACTACACCAGTGTGTTCAGCCACAATTGGAATCAAATAAGACTTATTTGCCAACAGAACATCTAGAGCATAACTCTCAAACTTTGAATTAATGAGGTTGAATACCAAAATTGAATTAAAGCTATTCTGTAACCCTTCTTTATAAGTCACTTCTTGCTGAGTTTGTTGCACCTTAATACCCAGTTTTTGAAAGTCTAGCTCAGTTGCCTGCTTTGCTTTCATAAGGCTACGGGTAATAGCCTGTTTAAGTGGGTTATCAAAATAACGCTCATCAAGCTGAAAATCATTTTGGCGTAATATTTTTAACAACATGTCATCATGATGCGAAAGAACATGTGCAAGTACATTACGGAAATAAAATTTACTTTGCTTTTTGACCTTACGAACCTGTTGATAGAAATAAATTTCGTCAAACTCATGCTCAATAAAATCATGCAATAAACTTGAACTTGCTAATACTGACAATGCTTCATGACCAGTAAATGGCAAATGAATCGTATGTAAGTTTGGCAATAGCTCTTTTATTTTTAGGTAATGTTCGCGGTCAATCGAAAAATAAGGGTCATAAACAATGACGTATTCACGCGCTGCATCCACATCTTGCAGCTGGATCTGCATGTCTTTATTTGCTACCGCATCAAAAAACTCAGCATAGCGTCGATCTTCAACATGGTCAGGATCAATTGAATATTGAGGCACAAATGCAATCACACGGTTCATATTCAATAAATTAGAATATTTGATTGCTGCATAGCCGCCCATCGAACCGCCATAACCCACAATATTTTTAAAACCCTGAAGAACAGGCGAAATTGTTTTCGCCAGCTCAATCATGCTCGCTTGAGGAAACCATGATTTTTGTTTTGGCATTATCCCAATAACATTGTATTGGTATTTAATTAGGGACTTTTCAGCATTGATAGATAAGCCACTCGCTCGGGTAATCAAATCGCCAAAAGAGAGAACCAATGTATTAGAATCGCCTGGTAAAAAAATGGCTCTAATGTGTTCGTCTTCAAAAATAATTTGCTTATCCATGCTCACACCGAAAGAAAATTTGCTCCCACATACAACGTCAAAAATGAAACAAAATAGGTGTTTTGCCAATTTATGATTGCGGAGTATCTTATTTTATAGATGCCAGTCAGATTAAAAAGCGCAAAATATGACACAATCCTTACATCCTGCCGCTCAAAAAGGCTTCAGCTCAGCTGCTGAACTGTATCAGCAAGTTAGGCCTAATTATCCCGCAGAAATAGTGAGTTGGCTGCAAAATTGCCTCCAAATACAGGAAAACTCTACTGTTATCGATCTTGGATCGGGTACTGGCAAATTCTTACCCTACTTAAAACAAACACATGCAGATATTATTGCAGTTGAGCCAATTGGCGAGATGTTACAGCAGCTTCAACACGTTTATCCTGATATCAAAACATTACAGGCTTTTAGCCATTCAATTCCTGTAGCAGATCATAAAATTGATGCCATTATTTGTGCGCAATCTTTTCATTGGTTTGACAACATAGATACCCTAACAGAAATGTATAGGATATTAAAACCACAAGGACATTTAGGACTGGTTTGGAATCAACGCGATGAGCGTACGGATTGGGTCAAAGCTTTAGCTGATTTTCTACTTCCACTTGAAGGAGATACACCCCGCTATCATAGTGAAAAGTGGAAAATCGTATTTGAACAACAAGATTTATTTGTATTTGATAGCCTACAAACGTTTACACAGTCACAACGTGGTAGCGTCGAACAAGTGGTGAGCAAACGATTACTCTCAACAAGTTTTATTGCCGCAATGACTGAAAAAGATCAATTACAACTCAAAGCACAGTTTGAAAAAATTGTTTATGATTTTACGGGATTAGGTCCTCAAGATCAGATTGATTTTCCATATGTTACGTATGCATATCACTTTCAGAAAAGTACGTTACCCGTTAAATAATTAGTGAATAGGTTTGGTTGAAAGTTATGAAGAAGAAAACACCTCAGATCATATTAATGTCTTTGCTTTGCTCTAGCCTATTTCTTACTGCTTGTAAAAAAGCGGATGAGCCTGCTAAGACGGAGCAACCTTCTGCCACCTCATCTACCGATCAGGTTTTGGAAAAACTGAATGAAAGACCTGTTAAGACGTTCCCTGTCACTGCTGATGATGCACACGATATTGCGCTACTAGAGGATTATGACCGCCGCTTTACAGAAATGAGTGACGAGATGGAAAGCGAATTAGCAAAAATGCATGAAGCTGGAACCCTCACTACAGAGTTTGAGCAACAGCGTACGCTTGATAATGTGCGCTCTTCTCTTACCATGCTAAAAGATTTGGATTTAAAAACTGAACAAGGCCGTTACATTCAAGGTCTACTTTATCAATATTGGGAAAACCAAGAAAAACACTTGAGTGATAAACACGCGACTAAAGATGAGCAGGTCAATGATCTTGCAGACTATTTACAAGCACAAAACCAATTAAAATATTGGAAAGCATCGCAACAGAAATAAGTACTACTACATTCCTTAATAAAAAGCCTTCATATTTATGAAGGCTTTTTAAATTATATATTTTGCTTTTCAACCCAATGAATAGATTGCACACGAAATAGTTCACAAGCACCATCACCGGTATCAGTTGGTGTAAGCGATGATTTCCAGACTAGATCTTTATCTTTAATTTCGACAAGATCACCTTTGAGATAGACCAAATCTCCACGTTTTACCTGTTTAATCTGTTGGGCGATTTGCGGGTTCGCAGGAATGATGTGCATGTTAGACACCATTTGCATCGCCTGATCTGCTGGAACAGGTAATTTAGGAATTTTCCAGTTTAGATAACGGTCATATTGTTTTACTGAAATATGACGTGCAATCTCAGGCTGAGCAAACAAACCCCAGCTTACTGCATAGTCAATAGGTGAAAACTTAGCTTGCTCATCATTTTGATAAACTTTTGAACCCAAGATTCTGAAATTCCCCTGAAAAGGCTGTAATACTGAAATAGACTGGTCTTTTTCAACAGGGTTCAAACCTTGGGCAATATTATATTCACTTGAGGTCGATGCAAATGCTGAACCCATACTAATAGCAGTCAGCAAGCCCATCATTAAACGTTGTTTTTTCATCGCTTTATACCTCGAATATTGCTAGATCAAATTAAATAGATCTTCAATTTATAGTAGTCGCAAGCCATGAAAAAAATATCGGAATTTAGTAACAATACAGATTAATTTCGTCTATTTTTGTGCACTCAGAATTAAAATTTAATCTTCAAAATCCACTCTTAAAGTTTCAAAACGGACGTTGCCTTGTTGCACAGCTTGTGCAATTGCCTGTTGGCCTTTGGTTAGCCTTGCCCCACCACTTTTTACATCAAGTAAAATAATATTAATGTCTTCTGCCGTTCCGTCACCATCTCGGAAATCGGTATATCCATCAAAAATAATATAATCCACCGGATCGCCCATGAATTTTGCATCGCTTGGTAGATACTGAAATTCTGGCAAAATTGGAGCGAATTGTTCTGCCATTTTCCCTTTCAACACCGCACGACTTGTATTCACGCTTCGCTTTTGTGCTTGAGTCAGAGCTTGTTGGTGCTCCAATTCAAGTTCAGCAATATATTGCTCATATTCAGCCTTAATTCGGCCATTGCGAGTATTTGATAAAATAATAGTAGTGATAATAATACCAATACCCGCTCCAATTAGCATGGCAAGCCATACAGACATAAACGTTCCTTAACAAGCACAAATCAACATTGCAGATCTAATCATATCTAAAATAACGAAACAGCTTAAACTTTTGTCAAATGCGGTCATCTACTTCTCATAAAAAGATGCTAAGGTATAAAACATAAACAAAATGTGCTGCTGAAAATAATTGGATTTATGAAAACGATACTTATTGCAAATCAGAAGGGCGGATGCGGAAAAACCATGACGGCCATTACGTTGGCAACAGCATTGGCACAAAAAGGATATAAAGTAGCATTAGCAGATTCCGATAACCAAAAATCGGCTTTACAGTGGTTAAAACAACGCCCTGATACCGTCGCAACGATTCAGAGCTTAGACTGGCGTCATGAAAAATCAATTGGTGATGCGCCTAAACATCTGGACTATTTAATTATTGATGCACCAGGTGCTCTTTCAGGTGAACACGCTGAACAACTCATCAGCGAAGCTCATGCCATTATTACTCCACTTCAGCCTTCATTTTTTGATATAGACAGTACTCGTCGCTTTTTGAAGCATTTACAAGATATTAAACGCATTCGTAAAGGCAAAGTACAGATTTTACTTCTTGCTAATCGTGTAAAACCGAACAGTGCAAGCTCAAAAGATATTCAACAGTTTTTTGAAAAAATTGAACAAGAACCTGTTGCATGGATTTCTGAACGCAGTGCTTATGGTAGCTTAGCAATGCAGGGTTTAAGTGTTTTTGATAAACCACAAAAAAACTTTATTAGTATTCAAGATCAATGGCAACCCGTTCTAAACAAGTTAGTTGAAGACAAAGCTGAGTGGTTTTAAGTGAATTTTAGCTTCTAAAAAGAGTTGTATAAGGTTCTTTACATTACGGCCTTAAAATTTGCCTCAGGTTATTTTTCAGTTAATATGACTTTATTCTACGTAGAAAATTAGAGAAATATTGTTCGTGCATCCATACGCTCCTAATTTACAGCGCGTTTTATTGTTTGGGCTGTTTTTTATTTTGATTTTTTTAGGATTTAATATCCTGAAATACTTTATTGTTCCTGTTCTTTGGGCTGCCATCATTGCTTATATGACTTGGCCTATTTATTTAAGAATTCAGCGTTTTTTTGGAGAAACCCGTAATACTTTAAATGCAACACTAATGATTAGTCTTGTCATTTTGGTTGTTGGCATACCTTTTACATGCGCTATTTTTATTTTGCAGCACGAAGGCCGCAACTTATATTTTGATTTACAACGTCAGGTTTTTTCGGGTCATTTAAGTGTTCCTGATTTTATTCGTGATCTTCCTTTTGTTGGAAAAGAAATTTCTCGCACACTCAATGAGTTAAATAACGATCCTAATAGTACCATTCAGAACATTGCAGCTTGGGTACAAAGCCATTTAAGTTATGGCCGTGTGCTGCTCGGTGAAATTAGTAAAAATATTGTCAAACTTGGCTTTGCAGTATTTAGCCTCTTTTTCTTTTACCGTGATGGACAACTAATTTTGTCTCAGGTGAGCAAAGCTTTAGAAATGGTGATAGGCCTTCGTGTTCATCACTATCTTGATACGATTTCTGAAACAACTCGTGCCGTAGTCTACGGTGTGGGTTTAACTGCAATTGCTCAAGCCGTTTTAGCTGGATTAAGTTATTTTGTAGCGGGTGTACCAAACCCAATGGTACTCACCATTGCTACTTTCTTATTGGCTCTAATCCCATTTGGCACTCCAATCTCCTATTTAGGCGTCGGCTTATGGTTGTTCTCTCAGGGACAAACCATGGAAGCAATTGGTGTAATTGTATGGGGTGTGGTGATTGTTAGTAGCTCAGATAATGTGATTCGCCCGCTTGTTATTTCCGGTGCCACTAAGATTCCATTCCTATTAATTATGTTTGGTGTGTTAGGTGGTATTGCGAGTTTCGGGTTAGTGGGATTATTTATTGGACCCGTGATTTTAGCTATTTTATTGGCGATTTGGCGTGAATGGTTACATGAAACCATTGAACCTGAACCTATGCCTAAAACGACCATGATTTATGATTCTGATAATGAATCTTCCAATCATAAAGAGTGACATACTTATTTAATTTAAAAATGTTTCAAGATACAAAGTGACTATTTAAATTAACTTGTAGGCTAAGCCTTCCTTTGTTTGAATCTAATAATCAGACATATATATTTATAAGGGCATCCAACCATGCAGACTTTTAATAAAATTGGCGCAGTCTTTGCGCTTACAGCTTTTTTTGCAGTCGGCTGTAGTTCAGTCACAAAAACTGTATCCGACACGGCTCACTCATTAACCACAATGCATACGAAAAAAGTGGTTGATGTAAATGAAGTTACCGCAAGTGGTATTGGTAAAAAAATAGGTACCATTAGCTTTCAAGATAGCGACAAAGGTTTAATTATTACCCCTGCTTTAGCTGACTTACCTAGTGGTACTCGTGGTTTCCATATTCACGAAAATGCCTCTTGTGCTCCTGCTGAGAAAGATGGAAAACCTGGTGCTGCTTTAGCTGCTGGTAGTCACTACAACCCTAACCAAGCTCCTCATCATGGTACGCCAACGACTGGCCATTTAGGTGATCTGCCTGCTTTAGTGGTCGATAATACAGGAGTTGCAACCACGGCTGTGATCGCACCTCGATTGAAATTTGCAGATATTCAAGGCCGAGCGATCATGATTCATGCGGGTGGCGACAATTACTCTGACTCTCCTCTGCCTCTCGGCGGTGGCGGAGCACGAATTGCATGTGGCGTAATTAAATAATTTATCTGTTTATTAAATTGTGGGTATCTAAAAAGATATCCACAATTTTGTTAATTTATTGACCGTTATAACTTGGTTTAAGCCTAATAAAATCTTAAAAAGTGACTGACTTTTGTAGATAAAAAGAATAATATTTTTGAAGTAATAAAAATTTAAAGTTACATACTGCTTTCTCACGTATTCTCTAATTTAGAACAAAAGCCGTGAATTATTTGACCCAGATATTTAATAGTTTTAAGACAAACTCGATTTTAATTTATTGCCTGCAAATTCTGATTGTACTCACAGGCACAACTTTAGGTTTACTTTCACTAGGTCATAACGAGCTGATTGTTCCTGTGACTTTAGGAGCAATTGCAGCAGCGTTAACCGACTTTGATGACCGTTTAAGTATTCGATTACGTAACTTAGTCTATGTCTGTCTGCTATTTTTTACAGTCAGCAGCATTCTTGGATTTCTCGCTCCCTACAAAATTTTCTTTATTCTCTATCTCTCAATTTCTAGCGCTTTTTTCATTTTATTAGGTGCCTTAGGACAACGTTATGCCACAATTTCGTTTGGCACTATTTTACTTTCCATTTATAGCATGTTTGGTTTAGGAGAATATGATCATTGGTATCAGCAGCCCACCTACTTTGTCTATGGAGCTTTGTGGTACGGTTTCACCTCTATTTTATTTTTTATTATTAAACCTACACTTCCCTTACAAGATAAACTCTCACAAATTTTTAAAGAAATTTCTGGATTACTTCAAGCCAAAGCACGTTTGTTTGATCCCGACAATAAAGAGAATGTAGAACAGCTCTTATATGAATTATCCCTACAAAATACGCAAGTGGCTCAAAGTCTGAATCAAATACGCAGTTCCCTACTCACTCGGCTAAAGGCTTCACGGGTTAGTAATAAAAGTATCTATTGGCTAAACCTGTATTTTTTTGCGCGAGACATTCACGAGCAAGCCACCTCTAATTATTTACATTACGAACATATTCAACAGAACTTTAGCCGTAGTGATCTTATTTTCCGTTTCCAAAAAAATCTACGTCTACAAGCACAAGCTTGTCAGGACTTAGCCCAATGTATTTTATATAATCGGCCATCTCAGCCTTCGCAAGAAAGCCAGACAGGCTTAAATCACCTTGAGAGTTCTTTAAAGGACTGGATACAACAGCATCCACAAAATTTTGAAGTTAAAAATTTAAGACTCATTTTTGACAATTTAAAAGGAATGCATGAACAGTTTGAACAACTGCAATATGCACAGCCCTTCCCTGAAAATAATACCCAGACAAGGCAAGAGCACTTAAATTTACTTGATGATGATATTCAAGGGTTTTCAGATCTGATCTTGAAACTTCGGCAACAGCTTACCCCTCAATCTGCATTGTTCAGACATGCGATCAGAATTGCAGTCGTTTTTGCCGCGGGCTATGCCATTTCATTATTACCCTTTGCTCAGCATGGCTACTGGATTTTACTGACCAGTTTATTTGTTTGTCAGATTACCTATTTTGCGACTAAAAGCCGCCTTAAGCTCCGAACAATTGGGACATTAATCGGTGTCTTATTAGGAATACCAATCTTATATTTTGTACCGAGTATTGAAGGTCAGCTCATCATTACAATTATTTGTGGAGTATGCTTTTTTTACTTACGGCAAAAGAAATATGCTTTGGCCACTCTTATGGCTACCCTCATGGTGCTATTAATTTTTAATTTAAAGGGTGCAGGCTACAGCATTATTTTACCTCGCCTGATAGATACCCTATTGGGCTGTTTTATTGCATGGCTCGCGGTAAGTTTTATATGGCCTGATTGGAATTTTCGCAATATTCCTAACAATATTAAGAAAAGCAGCAAAGCAACGCTCGACTATTTCAATGTAATTGTTGAGCAATACCAATATGGCAAAAATCAAGATATAGAGTACCGTCGAATTCGTCGTGCGGCCCATAATGCTCAAATTGAGCTATCAAACATGATCTCAAGCTTAAGTGCCGAGCCCAATCCTAATCCAGAGCTCATTCATTATGCTTTCCGTTATTTAGTTTATAGCCACAGTCAACTCAGCTATGTGGCAGCGTTAGGCAGTCAACGACAAAAAATTGATGAAGAACAAGTTTTACAATTATTACTGCGTTGTCAGCAAATTCTTAGTCAAAGCGTACTTGGGCAGTCACTACCCGACAACACACATATTGAGCAAACATTGCAAGAAATTCGAGGACTAACCACTCATGAACAACTTTCCGAGAAATATACATTAGTCTTGAAACAAATCAGTTTATTATTAGAAACATTACCAGAATTGCTGATGCTTAAAGACAAACTTTTAGAGCAAGAAATTAAATAGCTATAACACTTTATTGAGGATAAAAATGTACTTTCCAAAGATATATAAATTTCTTTGTGCCACTTTTTTATTGCTGAGTAGCACATCATATGCATTTGAAATAAATGATTTAAAAAAGATTATAGAGTGTCAATCAGATCAAGAAACTTATACCAATTTTGCTTCTGAATATGATGAAAATTTATCAGCACTTGGTTTTAAAAAAGTTGATGATCCTGAGCAACCGCTCATCTATTTATATAAAGCAGCTCAGCCTATTCAATTATTTGGTATTAAAACTCATGAAATTGCTTTGGCGGGTCAAGGCATAGTAGCCGTTTTCCGAAATGCAAATGTTAATCAACTTTCGAAAAAATTTGATATACCTCAACATCCAGACTTTAAAACATTACCTTTTTTTAGAGGTGTTCGCACCGTCAAGACAGAACCAGCAACAGCAGATTCTTTTACTGTTTATCATAATCTCAACTTATCAGAAATGACCGGAAAAAGTCCGATGACATTACTAGGTTGTACCTATGAAACAGACCGCGAAGAAATGGAAAAAATGTTAAAAGAATAGTTAAAAAAATACCGGAATATAAATTCCGGTATTTTTAATTTAATCATTTCCTTGGAGCTTTCTTTCTTGCATTTCTTGCTTTAAAACATTTCGTGGTTGGGTAAACCAGAGCGCAATAAATGTAAAGGCAGATAATGCAAAGGCCCACAAATGAAATTGAGTATAGAGATAACGTACCAGCTCAATCATGGCAAAGAAACTCATCATAAGCAGCATCGAAACTGCTGCCGCAACAGTTCCTTTTGATACTTCAGATGCCATCAGTGCAAAGCGGTACAAAACTGAGAAACTAATTCCTTCACCAAAGCAAATTAATGTCATGCCTGTGAGTAAACAAGGAATTAAATAGGTTTGCCACACTACACCTAATATTAAAATGAGTGTGCCAATCAGCATGATAGGTAAACCGATCATGACCGTTTTACCTAAAGACAAGCGATCAATAATTTTAATTAAAACAATATTCCCGATAATTAGACCCAGAAATACCGGAAATTGAGCTAAACCATATTGCACACTCGTTAGCTTCAATTCATCTACCAAAATAATTGGAGATAAGGCAATCCAAAGCATTAAAGGCATACCCACCAAAGGCAAAGCAAGGCTTAAACCTAAAAAGCGGTGATTACTAAATACCTTTTTAAAATCATCGAAAAGATAGCTAAAAGGTTGCTTGGTAACGCTGACCTGCTGATTTGGCATTTGTTTTTTTAAACCTACCCAACTGAGTAATGCCAATACAGCGATGGCTACAAAGCCCCAGTGCCAAGACACATAATCAATTAAGAAAGCACCAAGTACGGGTCCCAACAAAGGTGCAAGCAATGAAATATTTGCCATGAGTGCCATGACTTTAATTGCATCACGTTCAGCGAAACTCTCTTGAATAGCAGCATAACCCACTGCTGAAATTACACTTAAACCAATACCTTGTAAAAAGCGTAATGTCAGAAAGTGTTCCATTTGTCGGGTTAGTAAAATTAAAAAACAGCATAAGGCGAAAAACAAGACACCAGCCAAAAGTACTTTTTTACGCCCAAGACGATCTGACAAAGGCCCAAGTAACCATGCAACCGAGGCACCACCTAATAGGTAAAATGACATTGAAGACGGTGCCCAAGTTGCGCTTACACCAAAATCTTCAGTAATTGCCAACATTGCTGGCTGAATCAGGTCATTACCAATATAAACCGCAAATTCAAATAGCACTAAGGCCAAAGGAAACATCAACGTTGTACGGTTCAACGTTGTCGTTTGAATATTTTTCATGAGTTGTACACTTCAAAATAGCGGCCATATGTCTCTACAACTACATATAAAATAGGATGTAGTTATGATGATGACAGTATGGTCAATCAATCTTTAATTAAGTTTTTATATGCCTTGAGAGTGCATGTTTAGAATGTGAAACACCGTATTCACAGGGTGTCTAAGAATAGAAAAATTATATGATGTGAGATTTGATAATTTTTACCAGTTGGCATAATTACCGAGCGCAACAATAGCATTTTTTGAATTGCGCAGCAATCGGACAATTATAAGAAGTTTAAATCTTATTTTTTTACCCACAGCCATACTTTTTTTATTGTGAATAACCTTAAAGTTATCCACATCTATAATAAAAATTAATCATTAAGGACAAGGATTAACTTGGAAATCTGGGGTTTCCTGCCCTTTCGTACATTGATAACTTTGCTTTTTATTCACAATTTTCCAGACTTGCTGGTCTCGCTTTAATAAATATTCCGTACGAACTTTTGTTATTGCATCTTCGCTAGGATCTGTCTGTAAAATAGTGACTTGAGCATTCGAGGGATCATCGGCAGCATTCATTTGCTGTGAAATGTCCAAATTACTTGCATCATTTAGAAGATCTGGTTGATCAAGTAATACTGCTTGAATCGGGCTATCGGCTAGTTGAGCAGAAGAATTTTTAGCTGGAGCACAAGCTGTTAGCATTGCTAAGCTAAAAACAATTAGCAAACTCATTTTTTTCATATGTAATCTCTTAGTCCTACTCAAACTTAATGCTAAAGCTCATAAACAGTTTTTTCCGTAGCACTTTGTAAAATAAGATTAAAGTTATTGATATTATTCATCTAAATTTATTTCACAATTCAAATTCCTATTTAATTGTTGATTTTTAATCAAGAATATTTTTCCAATTCATGCATTTTTCTATAAGAGTAAATTCCGTAGAGTAGATTTCAAATTTAGGAATTTAATTAGAGTAACTCCCATGAGTAAGATTTTAGTCATTAACGGTGCCAAACAATTTGCACATTCAAATGGTGAATTAAATGACACATTAACCACACTGGCAACCTCACATCTCACCGAACTCGGACATGAAGTTCAAGTGACACGTGCCGATAGCAACTACGATGCAGAAAATGAAGTTGAAAAATTCTTATGGGCTGACGTGGTGATCTATCAAATGCCAGGTTGGTGGATGGGTGCTCCATGGACTGTAAAAAAATATATTGATGACGTATTTACTGTGGGTCACGGTTCACTTTACGCAAACGATGGTCGTAGCCGCTCTGATGCCGCAAAAAAATACGGTTCAGGCGGTTTAATTCATGACAAGAAATATATGTTGTCATTAACATGGAATGCCCCGATGGAAGCATTTGATGATGCAGATCAGTTTTTCCATGGAGTAGGTGTTGATGGTGTTTATTTACCATTTCATAAAGCGAATCAGTTCTTAGGCATGAGCACACTTCCGACTTTTATTGTCAATGATGTGATTAAAATGCCTGACGTTGATAGTTATGTTGAAGAATATAAAACCCACTTAAATTCTGTATTTGCAGCAGCCTAATAAGGAAAAATCCATGCTTACTATTATTGCGGAAATTCATACTAAATCGGGTGGACAGCATCGCCAAAACGTATTGGATGCATTTCAAAAAATCATTCCTACTGTTTTAGCGGAAGATGGTTGCCATGGCTACGAGCCTTTGATTGATCACATATCAAATGCCAGTTTCCAAACAAAAGAACCTGACACGATTGTGATGTTAGAAAAATGGGCAAGCGTTGCCCATCTTGAAGCACATTTGGCTACACCTCATATGCAAGCCCATCATGCAGCAGTTAAAGATGATGTAATTGATGTGAAAATTAAAATTTTAGAAAGTGGCGTATAATTTAGCCCATAAAAAAAGACGATATATTTATCGTCTTTTTTATTTTTAAGAACAAAGTTGTGTTTGGAACCCTCTAGAGCCTTTCCCTCTAGCGCATTGATAGCTCTTTTGCTTATTTTGCAATTGCCACTTTTCATCAACCAATTTAAATGCATACTCTGTTCGGATTGCAGAGACTGAGTCGTCCATTAAACCTGTTTGAATGACAGTAATACGAGAAACAGTTGGTGATTCCACACGGTTAAACACTTGCTGAACTGAGGTATTATTGTGCTCTTTGACAATCTCAGGTTGAGATTTAAGTACTTGTTGCATTGGGGTTTCTGAACCCACAAAAGGTATGAATTTACTGGTTGTCGCACACCCAGTGAAAAGTCCAGCACAGAGAGCTGAAATTAAAAATAAACGTTGCATTTTTATCACCAAAAACAGAAGCCATAGCTTTATGATGCTATGCCTTGGTCGGTTACTCTGTAGAAACTATGTAGTTCTAAAGATGACTAATCACTTAAAGATTAAATAATTTATCCTGTTCACCCAACCTTAGCGATTATGATTTGATAAGATTAATTTCTATTCCATCCAACAAATAGGATCATTCATGCAACTGACTTATGCAGGGCAAGTTTTCTTGGTAGTCGTTGCAATTTTAATGGTCTGGTCATTTGTGCTTACCAAATTTTGGGTCAAGCGTTTAGCAAAAAATCGTAAAAGTAGTAAGTTTGAATTTGCATATTTATTTGCAGTTGTTTTTAGTATTAGCGCTTTATTTTTCCCTTTTAGTTATTGGGTTTCGCAAGCAATATACGGTTTAGCAACCAAGCCAAGTTACGATGCAACTGTAGTGAACTATACCTCTGAATGGGTTGATACTGAACGTACAGATTCCAATGGGCGTAAATATAAAACTCAAACTCTCATGCACACCGCTCAGGTTCAGTTCAAAGATGATCAAAACAGAACTCTAACTTTAGATAATTCAGTCCGCTCTGGCGATATGCCGGTAGTGGGAGAACATATTACTGTTGTTTATGAAACTGGTGATCACACCGCGCAAGAAAAGAGTTGGCGCACTATTTTACTGTTTATAGCAGCCTCATTTATGCTGTTTATTTTAGGTTATGTGTTGCTCATGATTATTGCCTATAGCCTCAATCGGAACATGGAACCCTATAAAACCTTTGCTAGTACTTTAATTTTTAGAGTGACGCTTCCGTTAGCTACAACAGCGATGTTTGCAATGTTGTCTTATTCTATTTTTGCCTATTTCTTTTTAGGTAATCCGCGTAACTTACCTGTGTGGGCCATTGGACTTTGTAGCTTCTTTGCTCTTTGTCTTTTACCGCTGATTTATCATATTTTGACGGGTTGGAAAGCTTATAAAAAATGATAGTTTAAAAAAAAGCGCATCTTTCGATACGCTTTTAATAGAGATTCTTTTATCTAATCAGGCATTAAAGATCAAATAATTTACCCGGATTCATTAAACCATTCGGGTCAAATACTTTCTTCAACGCTTTCATATATTCAATTTCTTCAGCTGAACGCGAATATTCTAAATATGGCTTTTTCGTCATACCTACACCATGCTCAGCAGAGATTGAACCATCGTATTTTTTAACGGTATCGAACACATATTTATTCACAACCTGACACTTCGCAAAGAACTCATCTTTGGTTAAGTTTTCAGGTTTTAAAATATTTAAGTGCAAGTTACCGTCACCAATATGACCGAACCAGCAAATCTCAAAATCAGGATAGTTCTCTTGAACAATTGCATCAATTTCACGAATAAATGCAGGTACGTGAGTAATTAATACTGAAATATCATTTTTATATGGAGTGAATGGCGCGATTGATTCAGAAATATCTTCACGTAAACGCCACAAGCTTTCTACTTGGTCTAGGCTCTGGCTCATTACACCATCAAGTACCCAACCCTGCTCCATACAATGCTCGAAAATTTCCATTGCTTTATCGAGAATCGGCTCATATGGTGCTTCAAACTCAAGCAATACATAGAATGGACATTGAGTTTCAAATGGACGTTGTACATGTCCATGATCTAAAACTTTTTGCATTGCAAGCTCACCAAAGAACTCAAATGCCGTTAAATCGATATCTTTTTGGAACGCATGTAATACAGGCATCACTGCGTCAAAATCAGGAACACCTAGAACTAAAACTTGTAAGTTTTGTGGTTGGCGCTCAAGTTTAATTTCTGCTTCAGTCACTAAACCTAATGTACCTTCACCACCAATAAACAAATGCTGTAATGCATAACCCGTTGCATTTTTAACCATGCCTTTGTTTAAACGTAAAATATCACCTTTACCAGTGACAACGGTTAAACCAAGCACCCAATTACGTGTCATGCCGTATTTAATGACTTTAATACCACCAGCGTTGGTTCCGATATTACCGCCAATCTGGCTAGAACCCGCTGACGCAAAGTCAACCGGATAATACATACCTTGTTCTTCAGCATAATTTTGCAATTGTTCAGTCACAACACCAGCTTGTACTCGAACCATACGATCTGCTGGGAAGAACTCAAGAATCTGGTTCATTTTGTCCATGCTAATGACAATTTCACCATTCGTTGCTACAGCACCAGCAGAGAGACCAGTACGGCCACCTGAAGGGGTAATTGCGATATTAAACTGGTTCGCAAGCTTCACAACAGCTTGAACTTGCTCAGTGGTCGATGGAAAAACGATGACCGATGGGTTCGGATTAAAATGCTTAGTATGATCTTTACCCCAGTTTTCGAGACTATCAGCATCGGTTTTAATGCGGTTTTCACCGACGATTGCCGTTAATTGGGTAAGTAACTCAGGTGTTAAAGCGACTGGAGCATTCATCGTTTGCAGACCTAGCAAGAAGTAAACTGTGGTGGGACTATGGCGTAATATTTCTCAGAGTTTTCAACTGAGCAAAGCCATAAGCTATATTCTACATGTAACCGCACAAGCGATAAAGTTCAGAATAGAGATACTGTCACTACAAAACATGTTTAACCTTCATAAATGACTTTTTATGGTTCTTTAAAGCAACAATATTTTTTAAGTTAAAATGACAAGCACATTTTGAAACTGTCAACAAGCCATAAATAGAAGTGATTAGTCATAGATAAAATTGCCATAAGACGATGGCGCAAACGAAATATCTATAGCACCGCCCATTATGTTATTATACCGCCACCAAATTTGGCCTTTGTAGCGGAGCCGTAATGAGCCAACATCTTTCACTACCTAAAGATAAAATCCGTTTCCTTTTGTTAGAAGGCGTTCACCAAAACGCAGTCGATACTTTAAACGCTGCGGGTTACACCAATATTGACTATCGCAAAACTGCTCTTGAAGGCGAAGCGCTAAAAGAAGCGGTTAAAGATGCTCACTTTATTGGTATTCGTTCGCGTACCCAATTGACTGAAGAAGTTTTCGAAGCTGCAAATAAATTGATCGCAGTGGGCTGTTTCTGTATCGGAACAAACCAAGTTGATCTTAAAGCAGCAATGGCACGTGGTATTCCTGTATTTAACGCACCGTATTCAAATACGCGTTCGGTTGCAGAACTTGTACTTGCTCAAACGATTCTTCTTCTTCGCCGTGTTCCTGAAAAATCGGCGGCTTGTCATCGTGGTGGTTGGGATAAGTCTGCTGTCGGTTCTTTCGAAACTCGTGGCAAAAC
The DNA here is from genome assembly GCF_031799075.1 of Acinetobacter sp. V91_7. Classification (NCBI taxonomy): domain Bacteria; kingdom Pseudomonadati; phylum Pseudomonadota; class Gammaproteobacteria; order Moraxellales; family Moraxellaceae; genus Acinetobacter; species Acinetobacter sp. V91_7. Next base: position 88,233 of record NZ_JAVQNT010000040.1, on the reverse strand, counting down.
TTTAGGTATTGTAGGTTACGGTTCCATCGGTTCTCAGCTTTCTGTTCTTGCTGAAAGCTTAGGTATGCATGTGATTTATTACGATGCAGTAACTAAATTACCAATGGGTAATGCTCGCCAAGTCGGTTCGTTAGACGAACTCTTAGCGACTGCTGATGTAGTGACTTTACATGTGCCTGATGTTCCATCTACACGTAACTTCTTCACTAAAGCACAATTTGCAAAAATGAAAGAAGGTGCAATCTTCCTAAATGCTGCACGTGGTACATGTGTAGTAATTGAAGATTTAGCAGATGCAATCAAGTCTGGCCATATTGCTGGTGCAGCGGTTGACGTATTCCCTAAAGAGCCAAAAGCAAATGGTGAAGAGTTTGTTTCTCCACTTCGTGGCTTAGACAATGTGATTTTAACTCCTCACGTTGGCGGTTCAACCATGGAAGCGCAAGCAAACATCGGTTTAGAAGTTGCAGAGAAATTTGTTGCTTACTCTGACAAGGGTATGACGCTTTCTGCGGTGAACTTCCCAGAAATCGCGTTACCATTGACTGCTGGCCAACACCGTTTATTGCACATCCACAAAAACGTACCGGGCGTATTGTCTAAAATCAACAACTTGTTTGCTGAACAAGGTATCAACATTTCTGGTCAATCACTCATGACTAAAGGTGACATCGGTTACCTCGTAATGGACGTTGACGCTTCTACTTCTCACGAAGCTTTAGATATGTTGCATGAAGTTGAAGGTACAATTCGCGTGCGCGTATTGTTCTAATACGAACTGTAAATTTAAAAGCCACAGCATTGTCTGTGGCTTTTTTATGGGCATTTACATTATCATGTGAAAAGTATACCAATCGATCAAATAATAAAATGTCCAGTTCGAACCAGAAATCTCAGCTACATGCTTTGGGCTTTCTCATTCTCGCTATGCTAAGCGTACAAAGCAGTGCATCTTTAGCTAAAATTCTGTTTCAGAACTTTCCTGTGCTCACTGTCTCCGCAATGCGCCTATGTTTAGGTGCAATGATTCTTGCCTTTATTTTCCAAATTTGGCGAATTAATTTTAGTCAGGTTCGTTGGAAAGCGATCTTGGCTTATGGATTTGCTCTTGCCGGAATGAATGCACTTTTTTATCTGTCAATTGAGCGATTACCCATTGGTATTGCCGTCGCTTTTGAATTTATTGGTCCCTTAAGTGTAGCCTTATATCACGCACGCCAAAAATATGATTTTGTCTGGGTCAGTTTCGCGATTATTGGCCTCATTTTACTTTTCCCTTTCAATCAAGCTCATAGTCTGGATTGGATCGGAGTATTATTTGCGGTTAGTGCGGGTGCATGCTGGGCGCTTTATATTATTGCTGGTCAAAAACCTTCTGGCATTTCAGGTAACCACACTGTGTGTTTAGGAATGACTGTAGGTGCATGTGTATTGCTACCAATTACTTTTTTTTCAGGGTCAATAAGCCAAGTTATAGAGCTCCCCTATCTTTTTTATTTTATTGGTTTAGCAATTTTAGCCAGCGCATTACCATTCTCTTTAGAAATGCTAGCACTACGTAATTTAACGCCGTTAAGTTTTGGAACATTGATGAGCCTAGAACCCGCAGTTGCTGCACTTTCTGGCTTTATCTTTTTAGGTGAATATTTGTTATGGAATCAATGGCTGGCACTCGCAACAATTATTGCAGCTTCCGTCGGTTGTACCATAACTACCCAAAAAGCACGTCAGGAACGTGAAAAAACAGTCAGTTAAATCGACTCAACCTGCGAGTTGGAACATGGTATTCGCTATAATTAAACATTCTTATTTTAAGTAATATTAGATGAGGCCCTCGGGTATTTTCCATGCAGAATCTTCCCATTATTGCTGTGCTCTATATGATTCTGTCGATGGTCTCATATCAAATTAGTGCTTCATTTGCTAAGCAGCTCATTGCAATATTAGACCCTCTGACCGTTACAATTTTAAGGCTGAGCTTTGCAACGGTTATTGTCGCTATCATGTTCCGCTCATGGAAAATCTGGTCACGTTTACCCTATTTAAAATGGCGTGATTTATTGATGTACTGCGCATCTTTAGGTCTCATGAATATTTTATTTTATACGTCGCTTGGAAAATTACCTCAAGGGATTGCAGTTGGCTTAGAATTTATTGGCCCACTAGGTCTTGCTCTACTCTCTATTAAACAAAAGAGTGACTACATTTGGGTAGCACTTGCGATGTTAGGCATTGCACTGATGGTACCTTGGCAAGACCCAACGCAACACCACTTTTCCTATGTAGGTGCTGCATGTGCGCTAGGTGCTGGATTTTGCTGGGCCTTCTATATTTATTTTGGTCAGAAAGTTGTGACCCAGAATATCGGTATGCATGCTTTAACCATCGGAATTGGATTATCTGCACTGACCTTGCTACCCATTGGCATCTGGCATAATGCTCCAGCATTACTTGAAACCCAGTACTGGGGTAAAGCATTACTTATTGCTATTTTAGCGACTGCTATTCCATACGCTCTTGATTTGATGGCACTCAAACAACTTAATAAATTAACTTACGGTACCCTCACAAGTTTAGCACCAGCATTGGCAGCATTAACGGGTTTCTTATTACTTCACGAAGAAATCAGCATGCTGCAATGGGTGGCTTTAGCTTGTGTAATGCTAGCGTCGATTGGGGTTACTTTAAGAAGTACTAAAAAAGTAGCGTAGTTAAATACTATTGCTGCTTTTTATACTTTTTATATTCCTTTAAATATTTATTACCAAGCGTTTCTTTTTCACTGTCTTTAAGAATTTTTCCCGCCTGTTGGAAAAATTTATGCTCTTCTTCTTTTAAATGGTGATGGACTTTTTCACTCAACTGTTTGGCGGTCGCTAACCAGCTTGGACTACTCATATCTGTTTTTTCGAGCTGTTCGACCAACTCATCCATTTCATGGTGCTCAGATAAAGCATGCCTCGTAATATCTAAACCGACATCATCAAACATTAAAGGGATATATAAATAACGGTCTTCGGCAACAGAATGAGCATAAAGTTCATTTTTTAATGCATCAAATAATTCTTTTCTTTCTTCGGTTAAACCATGTGTCTGAACTAATTGTTCAGAAAGGTTTCGTTGATTTTCATGGCTTTCTCTTAATGCTTCGAAAATATTCATTCTCTTCCTCATTTTTTAGCTAAAAAATCTTTTTTATTTCAAGGTTTATCATACGTTGAAATTTATAATGTTTAAGTAGCTTAAAATGAGACTATTTTTTACACAGTTTTCTTTCTAGTAAACTTCTGTAATGATTTTTATATTTCTAATTTTAAATGATACATAATAGTATGAACTGCATTTTAGGGACAGCCCATACTTTTAATCTTATTTAACCCGTAACAAACATCTGATAGCCCAAACGGCAAATCAGAATACTCACCAAAATTAAAAAGATAATACGAACAAATCCACTACCGTATTTAAGCGCGGTACGTACCCCAACAACAGAACCAAGCACGTTTGCAACAGCCATCATTAAACCAATATGCAAAATCGCGTGACCTGTCGGAATGAGGAAACTCAAGGCAGCTAAGTTCGTCATAAAGTTACCGATTTTTGACAAAGCTGAAGCATGCAAGAAATCAACTTGTAAAAAACGGATAAAGAAGAAGATAAAGAAACTTCCCGTTCCCGGTCCAAAAATACCGTCATAAAAACCAATCGCTAAACTACCTATAGCGGCTAAAATCAGCATTTTATTGGTAATTTTTTGCTCAGTGTGAACCTGTCCGAAGTTCTTTTTAACTAGCGTATAAACGGCAATCACAATCAACATCACGAACACGAAAGGACGTAATACCGATTGAGGAATAAGCGATAGACAAGCTGCTCCAGCAAAAGAGCTAATCAGAGCACAAATGGCAATAACTGCTAAGAGCTTCCATTGCAATTTTACTTTTTTAGCAAATGTATAAGCTGCCGATGCCGTACCAAAAATGGATGAGACTTTATTGGTACCAATCACCGTAGCAGTCGACATGTTAGGAAAAGTGCTCATGATCCCGGGAATCTGGATGAGTCCACCGCCCCCCACAGCAGCATCAATTGCTCCCGCAGTAAACGCAAAAAAGATCAAACTCAGGATAACATCCCATTCCATACCCATGCTCTATACTCTATAGCTACTACAAATTTAAGATACGCTTAGGTACCAACCGTTTTTTATCGGTAATCTCAGCTAAGCCTAAACAGCGCTCACCCGAAAAAACCAAAACTTCTGCTTCTGCAGAATGCTCAATATTGCTTTCTAAACCATTGCAAAAATATTTTTCACGCCCTTCAGGCACCTGAATTTTTAAGAAATGTCCAACTGGAGCATAAACTGGAAGTAACAAAGCTTCTCTTTGCTCTTCTGTTAAGCTCTCTAAATATTCAATGGTATAACTTGGAATGAGCTCAAAATGTCCCGTTTGAGTCCGGTTTAGCATCGTTAAATGCCCACCACAACCAAGTGCTTCGCCAATATCTTCACCTAATACACGAATGTATGTTCCTTTAGAACAAGTTACATCCAGAGTGATACTATTTTCGGTAAATTCAATGAGCTCCAAGGCATAAATCGTGATGGGACGTGCTTCACGCTCAATCTCAATACCTTGTCGGGCAAGCTCATATAACGGCCTACCTTCTTTTTTCAAAGCAGAGTACATTGGGGGAATTTGTTGAATATCACCTCTAAATTTTTCTAAGGTTTGTTCAATAAGCTCTTGGTTCAGAACAGGAACAGGGCGTTCTTGTAAAATCTCCCCTTCCACATCACCTGTCGTTGTGGTTTGCCCCAATCGAACAGTGGTTTGGTAGCGCTTTGTTGAGTCCAGCAAATAATGTGAGAACTTGGTGGCCTCTCCTAAACAAATAGGAAGCAACCCTGTCGCCAAAGGATCTAAAGCTCCAGTATGACCTGCTTTTTGAGCGCGATATAACCAACGCACTTTTTGCAAAGCCGCATTTGAGCTGAGCCCTAATGGTTTATTTAATAGAAATACACCACTGATATGGCGACGAGAAATTTTTTGATTTTTTGTCGTCATTTTTACTGGAACACAAAGCTAGAAAAAAGTGCCGACATGTTAGCAAATTCGGCAAGATATTTTCACAATATTTAGGTGCCTTTTCACTTATTTTATGGCACATTAATAATCGAGTAAAAAAACAACAAATTAAAACTTAAGGAAGATATCTTTATGCAAGGGATGCAGAAGAAGGTATTGTGGTGTGTGCTCGGATTTTTTATTTTGAGCCTCATTGCATGTGTATATTGGTTAAGTCCTGACTCAAAAAACACATCAGCTCAGATGAGTGAAAATAAAGGTCAAAATTTAGCATCATCTCCTCATACAGATCATCCATCGCTAAACGAAGATACGTACCATAGTAGAAGTCAGCAAGACACCGAAGTTAACTGCCAGTTAAAAATTGATAGTTCTCAATATTTGGTCGTGAATAGTCAAACCCGCGACTGCTTTGAATATTTTATTACTCAATATGGCGAAAATGATTTAGAACAAATCAAAATTCACTTTGGGAAATTTATTCAAGGACAATATCTAGAGCCAGCTCGCTCACAGATTATGGACTTATGGACCCGTTATTTAAAATATCGTGAACAGCTTGCCCAAATCCAAGCACCTTCAGTAAAGCAACAAGATAAAAATTATTTTCAAAAGATTTTTAATTCGATCCAAGATATAAGAAAACGCTTTTTTTCTACTTCTGAAATTGAAGGACTCTTCTCTAGCGAAGATATCTATCAGAACTATACGCTAGATCGAATGCAGATACTTGAGGACTCTTCTTTAAGTGAAATTGAAAAAGCACGAAAGCTTAAAGAGCGTTTTGAAGAACTTCCAGAAGACTGGCAACACAACCTACAAGAACTCTCCAAACTTGATGATTTACATACACTGACCAAACAAATTAAAGCACGCGATGGTTCAGCAGAAGAACTTCGGCAAATGCGTACAGCACTTGTTGGAGCTGAGGCGACTCAAAGATTAGAAACTTTAGATACACAACGGAATGCTTGGCAACAAAGAGTCACCAGTTACCTCGATGGTCGAGATGAAATTATTAAAAGTAACATGAGTGATAGCGCCAAAAACCAAGCGATTCAGCAGTTACGTCAACAACAATTCAATTCATCACAAGAACAACTAAGACTTCGAACTTTTGAAACGGTCCATGATCAGGGAGGTGAACTGCCATTTAGTTACTAAGCCTTTCCTTTTTTGGGAACTGGCTAACATTCACTAGCAGTAAGAAGCTGCTTTTCATACAAAATAAAAATAGTGAGTAAAAAATGAAAAGGAAGTTAATGTTTTTCTGCGCTGCAATGCTCTCAGGACTGAGTATTTCAGCGGCCCATGCAACAAATGCTGAACAAGTTAAAAGCTCGTTCGTATATTCATCTTACGCACAAACAAAATATCCACTGGTTTTTAACCACGGTATGGCAGGCTTTAGCCGAGTTGGAACAGATACGCTTGGTCTTGATTATTGGTACCAAATTCTTCCTGATCTTGCCCGTAATGGAGGAAATGTCTGGGCAACAAGAGTCTCACCATTTAACTCAACAGAAGTGCGTGGAGAACAACTTGCACAGCAAGTTGAAGAGATTATTGCCATTACTGGCAAACCTAAAGTCAACTTAATCGGTCATAGCCACGGGGGGCCAACAATTCGCTATGTGGCTGGTATCATGCCAGAAAAAGTGGCATCACTCACAACGATTGGCGCACCTCATAAGGGATCACCAATGGCAGATGTCATCCTGAATGTTGAGGGTACTCCTCTTGCAGGCGTGGCAACTTTAGTAAACTGGTTTTCAGCAGCAATTACTTGGGCAGGAGGTCTAGATCCGACAAGTTATCCGCACGACTCTTTAGCAGGTGCTCATAGCTTATCAACTAAAGGTTCAGCTCAGTTTAATGCTCAATTTCCTATAGGTATGCCAACTACTTCTTGTGGTGAGGGGGCATATCAAGACAAAGGCATTTATATGTATTCTTTCTCAGGAAATAAAGCTCTGACTAATCCACTAGACCCATTTGATATTGCCCTTACAGGCAGTAGTCTAGTAGTCGATCTGTTTGGTGATAATGATGGGCTTGTTTCACGATGCAGCGCTAAATTTGGTAAAACCATCCGTGATGATTACAACTGGAATCATTTAGATGAAGTGAACCAAGTACTAGGAATACGTTCTATTTTTGCTTCAGATCCTGTCTCGGTTTACCGTCAACATGCAAACCGTTTAAAACTACAAGGACTATAATTTTCAAACAAAAAAATGCGCCAAAAGGCGCATTTTTTTACTCGGTATAAGCTTACGCTTTACGAGCTGGTAATTTTTCACGAATACGTGCAGCTTTACCAGACAACTCACGGAGGTAGTAAAGTTTAGCACGACGAACGTCACCACGACGTTTCACTTCGATTTTAGCAACAACTGGTGAGTGAGTTTGGAATACACGCTCAACACCAACACCGCTAGAAATTTTACGAACTGTAAATGCAGAGTTTAAACCACGGTTTTTCTTCGCGATTACAACACCTTCAAATGCCTGAAGACGCTCACGCTCACCTTCTTTTACTTTAACTTGGACAATAACAGTGTCGCCAGGAGCAAAAGCAGGGATATCAGTTTTTAACTGTGCATTTTCAATAATTTGAACTAAAGGATGTTTACCACTCATTGTGGGAATCTCCAATATGTGCGGAGTCAGAAGAGGTCTGAGGTTCCGCTGGGGATAGAGGCTAAAGCGCATATCAACCCGTTTATCTTTCCCTTTATGACAATATGTCTATAAAGAGCCTTAGAATATACATAAAACTATTCATTAAATAGAATCATGCTTTAACTCGAAGCACTGCTTCTCGTATTTTTGCAGAACTTTCGTTCCTGAGAATAGCGGTTAAGAATTACCACCACTCCCTTGCGCATCTTTTAGCCACTTTTTCTGCTGCTTATTCAACTCTACTTTTTCAGCCAACTCTGGTCGACGTTCTAAAGTTCGTTGATACCGCTGCAAAAAGCGCCATTTTTCGATATTGCCATGATGTCCAGATTTTAAAACTTCTGGTACATCCTGCCCCTCAAAATGGTCTGGCTTTGTATATTGTGGACAATCTAAAAGACCATCAACAAAAGAATCTTGTACTGCTGACTGTTCATCTGACATTACATTCGGCAAACGGCGAATAATACTGTCAAGTAACACCATAGCGGGCAGTTCACCACCAGATAAAACATAATCACCAATTGACCATTCCTGATCAACATATTGCTGGATCAAACGTTCATCCACCCCTTCATAACGTCCACACAGTACAATTAAGCCGTCGTAATCAACAAACTGCTGTACTGCCTGTTCATTTAAGGTTTTGCCTTGTGGAGACATATACACTACAGGAACATGAACATATCCTGCTTGTGAGGCAAGCTGTTTAGCATGATTAATTGCTTTCGCCAAAGGCTCAGCCATCATCACCATTCCAGGGCCACCACCAAATGGACGTTCATCCACTCTTCTATAGTTTCCCTCAGCAAAATCACGTGGATTAATACAAGTAACTTGTACAATATCCCGTTTTGCCGCACGTCCGCTGATGCCGTAGGCTGTAATCGCTTCAAACATTTCAGGAAAAAGCGTAATGACTGCAAAAAACATCACAGACTCCTCTATTTTCCTGCTGTATTAATCCTAAAAGGATTAATAATCTACGCCCCAATTGACGTAAATACGACCAGCTTCAAGATCAACACGTTGTACTACATCTTTATGCCAAGGAATCATGCGTTCTTCTGAATCAATACTGTCTGGGGTAGCATGCACCACCATCACATCATTGGCTCCAGTTTCAAACAACTCATGAATTTTACCTAAGTTTACTTCCTGTTCTTCATCATCCAGACCTAACACTGTTAAGCCTTTTAAATCTGACCAATAGTACTCATCTACATCTGCTTTTGGCAGTTGAGACTTAGCAACCCAGATATTAGCGCCAACCAAGTTTTCTGCTCCAGTGCGATCACTCACACCTTTCAAAGCAACAACTAGACCTTTGCCATGTGGTTTCCAACGTTTTACATCTATTGTTTGCCAACCGGCCTTGGTCTCAATGTACCAAGGCAGGTAGTCAAACATATTGCTCATGGGTTCTGTATTTGAATACACCCAGAGCCACCCATTCAATCCATAAGCTGAACGTAACTGTCCAATCTGAATACGATCTTCGGGAACATTCTTTGTTGATGTCATGGGTTACCTACTACAAAAAAATTATGCAGTAGCTTTTTTAGCTTGAGCAGCTAAAGAAGCAACACGTTCAGAAGGTTGAGCACCTTGAGAAACCCAATGAGCAAAACGGTCTGCATCTAAACGAAGTTTTTCTGCTTGACCTTGTGCAGTCGGGTTAAAGAAACCGATACGCTCGATGAAACGACCATCACGTGCATTGCGGCTATCAGTCACAACGATTTGATAGAATGGACGTTTTTTTGCGCCGCCACGTGCTAAACGAATAACAACCATGATAAAAGCCTTATAATTCTTACGGATTATCCCTGCGCCGACCATCGGCAACACTTCAAACCCCTTTCATAGAGGGCAACATTCTACGTGATTTTCACCATGAAAGAAAGATTAAATTTTGAGTTATCCGCAGTTTTGAATTTAAAACTACTGTAGCCAATTTGATGTAGCAGATAACGCACAATCAGTTGCAGCTTTTTCCCAAAACTTTTGCCCTTGATCATTAAGACAAATGATCCCATCACTGGCCTGAGAAGTAGTAGAAATAGGTGTAGCTGTTAATACCCAACTTGAATCAGTTATGTTAGCAAAAGCCAATTTATATAAGGCCTGGCCTTGTTGAGGACTTACACTAGAACCATAAATCGATGTAATAGTCGCATTCGATGGGTAACGATTGTGAACTATTTTTTCTGATTCTAATGTTTGGGCAATATTCATCATTTCAGATTGAACAGCTGTACGATGTCCTTTACGTAAATATTGCAAATATGAAGGTGTAGCTATAGCTGCTAAAATTGCAATTATCGCTACTACAATCATAAGTTCTATTAAGGTAAAACCATTCTTCATTGCCAATTCTCACTATTTGTTTCACATACATTGCAAGTGACTGTTCCACCACAGTCATTATCAACAGCCGTAGCTGTTAAACTTTGGCAACGCAAACCTGAATTTTTAGCAATAAAATTAAAATTTTTTGAATCTGTAGTTGTCGCTTTAATGACCCATGTCTGCCCATTTGCAGCACCATTCGTCAATAAATTTCCTGCTGTTGTGTCATCACTAATTTCAATCGTATAACCACCCCGTGGCAACGTTACAGATGTGGTGGTAAATCCTCTATAGGTAAAATTCTTGGATTTATGCCGTTCCAATTGTTCTGCCAATTTTAGAATTTCACCTTTAGCAGCAGAGGCAGTCGCTCTACGGTTATAACTTTGATATGAAGGGATAGCAATCGAGGCAAAAATAGCGACAATCACTATGACAACCATGAGTTCAATCAAGGTAACACCCTGATTAAACCGCAGAATATAGTATTTATTCATAAGTCATCCCTTAGCGATAACGCTCATACCAACGCGTAGGAACTAAATGACTGGTACATTGCCACTGTCCAGTTCCTTGCTCATTACCAGACAATTTTAACTTCCCACAACTATTTGTAGCTGGTGGGTTATCCTCAGTTGGTACAAATGTCACGCTACGAATACCTGAGCCAATGACGTTTTTATTACATTCAGAAACTCCTGCTGGGCAGTTACCACCTGTTTGTGTTTGAAACCCGCTAGGATCTTCTTTATTCTGATCAATGGATCCATCAGAATTAAGACAGGCTCCAAATGGTAAACAGTAAGTCTGCTGATCCGTTTCACCTACCACACGTGGTAAACATGGGTCTGCCGCCACAATGCCTGTTCCCTGCGGGTCATAAACAGGCACAATTAAAGTCCCCGTAATTGCCATTGGCTCTTCAAAAGCTTTTAGTCCACCTTTAATACGGAAACTATTATTGGCTTTCTCTGTACCACCGCTCGTACTAGAAAGTGAACGATACCAACCACCTTGGCCCGTCCCCGTATTTGGAAAGAAAATTTGTGCTACTCGTGTTTCTCCAGATCGTAAAATTTGTGGATTTTTTCTAAGAGCCGATCGAGTAATATCTTTTGTTTCAAGTTGGCTATCAGTTAAAGACATTAGATTCTTTTTAATAAAGTCTTTGTCGATAATTCCATAGACATTATTTACAGGACGTCCGCTTAATGCTGTGCTAGGTGACATACCTTCACGCCCTGTAAGCGGATAAACATCCAATGGGGTACTACGGTCACCTGAAGCAATACCTACAGTAATAAAAGTGCGGATGCCATAATCATGTATGGTAACTGTAGGAGGTTCATAAAAACGCGGCGCATTCCCACCTGTATAATCGTTCGAGCTATCATAAGTGGAATCATTCGTTGCTAAATTGGCTAATCGAACAACTCGAATACCAAAGCTACTATAAGTCGAATTCGTTTTTGTCTGGTTATTATTAAGATCGATACGGAAGACTTGTCCGCCTAAATCACCGAAATATAAATGGTCTACTAAACCATCAGCGTCTCGATCTAATGTACTAATACGACTAACAATACTATGCTTCATATTAGAGTTATCAATATTAGAGCCTGTGTCACTAGTCCACCATAAGCGCTCCCCAGTTTTGGCATCAATAATATAAACAGCATTTCCTTTTGCTTTTCCATTCGTAAAGCAAGAGTCGCTCAAGGTAATATTTGGTTTTTCATAACATTGGTCATAGCCACCACCAACGATCATCACTCGTTTGATAGACCCGTTGTAACGAATATTTGCCAGTACAGGTTTAGACCAACTCTGCCCCATACGACTATAATCAGTTTGGTCTACTCCTACTCTAAAGAGAAGCTTAGGTGAAGCAGGATTTAAGACATTTAAGCCATAATAACTGCTGCCACCCATTCGCATGCCACCATAAATATTCATTTGCTTTGCAGTCACTTTCGAAACTGCAGCACTACCACTTCCTGTGGTAGTAATACTATATGCAGGGTCAGATACCCAAGCCCCATCCATACCGTGAGCAGGAGCTGAGGCATCACTTTGGCCAACAACTAAAGCTTTTGATGCAACGGGATCATTTAATATATCGGCAGGAACGAAAGCCATTTGTTCCACACCAGTTGAAGCATCAACAATATGTAAACCGCCTTCCATCGTTCCATAGAGAATGGATTGCTCTCGAGCAGATGTTAAATTCCCATTTTCATCTAATGTTCCATTATAGGTAAGCTGTACTGGTAAAGAGTGAATACTGCCGCCCATAGATAAATACGGTTCATTCGATGTAACCAAGGAGGAAGGTAAAGTGGCCGCACCAATATCAGTTGAATAACCTAGATAATTTAATATTTTCAATTTCAAGCTAATCGGGAAAGCTTTTAAAATATCTTGTCCAGTTGAGGCATCAAATTTTCCTAAAACATAACTTGCTGTATTAGCAACACTATCAAAAGGATTAGTTCCTTCTAGTGGGGCAGCGGGAATTTTTAGCAAATTAGTTCCAGAAGTCGATATTTTCGTTAAGCTACCATCCGCTGCAACGGCGGAAACATCAGTAAATAAGTTGCGGATTTTACTTTGTACTGCGTAATAATATTTTGTGATATTTCCTTCTTCATCACGTGTTTCATTTTGCCCCACAATTGGTACAGGAACTTTTGCATATGAACCACCTAAAAAGACTTTACCCCCATCGTTATAATTAGAACTATTCCAGTAATCCTTCGTACCCGTTCTAAATGCTCCACTTGCGTTGTAGACTAATCCCCCCGTATTAGCCTCAAAAGCCCCAGCATTTGTTCCTGATAAAACAACATGATATTTCTTTAGATTTCCTCTCCATGTTAAATACGTATTGGCGGGGTTAGGCTCAAAAGCACGTAAATAACCATATTCCTGTAAATTTTTTGGATTTAACGCATCATACGGAACAGAGATTGCACCTGTTGTTAAAGGCTCTAAAGGGACTTTATCTAAATTATTAATAAATGTAATAACACTACTCGTTACCCCTTGCGCACTTTGGGTAGGGAAAAAACCACCATTTCCATAACCAGGCGCAGCGACCGCATTTGTGGTCTGATTCGGTGAACACGCATCATCTCCTTTTCGCTCAGATTGGGTTCTCGAACTTAAACGACAGGCATTCTTTACATCAGAAGAACTTAAACTAGAAAAGTCACTACCAAAACCGACAAATGCTGTTTGAATAGAAACTCCAGCTGGGTTTTTTGTTTTATCAAATAATCTTTTTGCAAATTCCCCCATACAAGCCCAACCAGACTCTGCTGTCGTGTTAGACAAACCTCCAGAACAAGTAAAATTTGCTCCCAAAGTGCTGCCTAGGGCTGTCGACATTACAGTTGCTGAACGTGTATTTGTTGTATTGTTCGGCTCTCCATCTGATAAAAAGTAGATACCTTGCCCATCACAACTCTGGCGATTGGCCACCGCTGGCAAAGGAGATTGGTAAATAGCATTTAAATTAGAGGCATTTCTATCTACAACAATATTCGGGTTGCTGGCTGTATCGTTTGATTTTGATTTTGGGATACCACTATCTGCGTTTGCTGTAGCGTAATTAAAGGTGGTGTAGTAATAAGTATAATCATAATACCGATCAGATGAAGTCTCATAATCTGTTAATGTATTTACTCCAGGATTGAACGTGGTCCAACTACTCCAGCCATTAGAACGGCATGCTTGACTTAAAGTATTAATATCAATTTGTGAAGAATTGGTGCAAGATGAGTATTCAGTTTTATTATCGGATCGCCTTACTCGTTTGATATAGCTTTCTTTACGAATAACATAATCCGTTTCTGAATATGTCGTTGTACCCATCAAATAAGCAGCAGCTTCTGCATAAGCATGTGCTGAAGGTGTTGACCCACCAGCAGATAAATTTGCAACTGCCTGTTTTAATTTATAGCGCTGAGACCCCACCGTATTTAAAGTACTTGCATCTCCTAAAGGAGCAGCAGCCACCAAAATTTGCCCACTTCGACTATCACCATTTGCAGAGAAATTACCTAAGCCCACACGAGTATCATTTAAAACAGGATTATTGCTGGCTAAAAAAGCATTCATACCATTTTTAAGCATAGCCAAGCGATTTTCGTTATAACTATTAGATGTCATACTCCCGGAGGTATCTAACATCATCACAATCGTTTTTTTACCTGCTGTAGGCGATGCATAAATTTGTAAATCACTCGCCTGCACAACGGAGCTTGTGATTAGCCATGTAAAAGCAACCGAACTCGAACAGATGGCATACCATAAATTATTTGGCTTAAAATTCTTCAATTTTAGTTTCACGATATTCCCCGTTATGAACCTGGTGCCGTAATTTGAGTGAGCTTATTGGTATAGTTAAATTCTTGAACTTGAGTACTAAAAGGCACGTTATGATTAGCCAAACACTCCGCCAATGTTTGCTTAGCCGTTAATGCAGTATCAAAATTGTCGCTAATTTTTGCCGAACTCGTGCTTAAGCAATCTCTTTGTAAAGTTTCTATAGAGGTAGATGCATAGACTGGCAAAAAAGCAGTTGTAATCACTCGAATACGTTGTGCAGACAGCATGCTTTTAGGTAGTTGTGTACCTTCAGAGGTGTTTGTTCCCCGTGGTAAATTTGAACCTGGAATATCACTTGCAGCATCTGTTGGAATACTTACGGCAACTTGTGTAACCACCGCTTGGCGATTACTTCCATAGTCACTTGTTAAATCACAAAAACCTGCCACTCCCCCATCTTCGACGACTGCATTATTAGCACTTCCTGCTCGAAGTAAACTTGCACCTCTGGTCTGAGCAAAATTTGTTGATGTAGAAATAGGCTTATAACAAAAGTTGTATTCTGCGCCAGGGTTACTTTCGTGCTCTTTGAGCGCGGCACCAATCACATTAGTAATATTAGTTAAGGTGGTAGGATTCATCTGCACAATGAGTTCTAAAGGTGTGTCAGATGATTGAAAATTTAATTGGCTAACTTGGCTATTAGTAGCAACTTTTAAAGAAACAATAGCTACTCTTATTGCTAAAACACCTACAGAAATAACAACCAATAAAATAATAAGCACAACAATAAGAGTTGCCCCTTTTTCCTTAGATCTACTTTTATGAATTAAATGGGTCATAGACTCTCCCCCATCGCATTGCGTAGAGCAATTGTTACGTTATAAGTGCGGCGTAAGAATCGAGTTGTATTATCAGAAGCATGCACGGTTTGATCTAGCATAAGAAAAGACTGCGCGGGATCTATGGCTTTGTTTTGGGCATTATTAGTAGAGCGCGCTAATACAGATATTTGTATTGAAAGAATTCGTGGCGGCATCACTGATGGTGTAACATCTCGGGCAGCCTGTGCAGCAGCGCGATATTGGGGAATAGTATAATAAGCAAAATTGCCAGCCGCATTTTTTGCACCAAACAACACATGGAAATGGTCAATACGCGGCAATACAATTTGACCAGCGTCGCCCAACCCAGCAATAGTGGTCGGTTGAGCTGTGGCTACAGTAGAGGGAGTATTTGCATCACATGCAAGTGCATAATCTTGCTGGGAACTACCATTACTATCCAGACGTAAAAAATAACGCTCTACAATTAAATCCCCTGCAAGTACATTCACACCTTCGCAATTGGTCATATTAGTAGGAGCAATAAATTGAATATTCAGCTGATCACTTTGCACAGCAGCGTTTGAACTATTCTGTATATTTGAAAGGCCTTTCCAGTGATTACTAACGGTACTTACCGTATCCCCTGCACCACGACTTAATAATGTGTCAGCAATATAAGTATTCGCTCCAACATTAGGGACAAAATTGACGTTGTTATTGTTAGTTGCTGTTGAACCGGTTAATACAATACCTCCCCAAGGTGTGGTATCAGTTAATATTGGGTTGGTCACATTTCCATAATTTAGAAGACGTATATCACGTGCGATATATTCCAAACCAAAAATACCGCTATCTTGTATTTCAGCATTTGCTTTTTGTAGACGGCTGGATAGAAGTCCACCAATAAATAATTGAGTCGCCGCGGCTACTAAAATTAGGCCTAAAGCTAATGCGACCATAAGCTCAATTAATGTAAAGCCTCGTTGCTTCCACGGTACAAATGAGTGAGCCATTAATATGCCTCCATCATTAAACAATTCGAATTATTGACATAAACGCCATTTGTACTCATACAGCTCGACACATCCGCGCTAGTGACTCCTTCATTTGTTGTAATTACTGGAGAGGTTTTTCCCCAAAAAACAAACAGACATTGCCTCTGCTGGGTCATTGTGCTTGTAACCCCAGGGCAATTTGTCATTGTGATTTTCATGCCAAGTTGATCAGCATTTCTTGCTGCTTGATATGCATCAAATTGGGCAAGCTGAGAAGGTGTACAGGCTGTGTTGAAGCATAATGTAGGGGCCGTGGTGGTAGATAAATAATTACTATAACTACGGACAAATGCAGGATATTGACTAGCTTGAGAACTATTTACGCGAATATTTTCCGCTAATCCTCTCATAATCATAATAGCTTGAGACTTACTTAATGCTTCTGAAGAAGCATCCATAGCCCGAACTTGCAAAGCAACATATCCTAAAATTCCTATTGCAAGTAAAATTAAAGCGACCAACACTTCTAATAAACCAACCCCAGCTTGAGCTTTTTGCTTAGAGCTTCGCATCAACATGTCTCCTCAGCTTTAAAAATTAATGTGCCAAGCTTTGTCAAAATAAGAATTTTCTTTTTATTTATTTTTGAATTACAAATAGATAAAAGTGTGTCTTGGGTGATATTGGTTATCACCCCATTCGCATTAAAAGTTAAAGTCGTCGCTGTTAATGAACTTTGCGTACCATCAGCAGCTATATTTTTGAGCTCAAGAGTGTTGTTGGAAGCAATTTTCCAATTCAAAGAAGTTGGTGTATTTGAGGCTGTTGAATTCAGATTAATAGAAACGTCTTGTCGACCAAGTATGGCTTGGCTCTTTGCTTCAGACAAAGTATTGATTAGATCTCGTTGATTTCCATCTAGTCGTTTGCTTTCTAATAAATTCGACATAGACGGCGCAGCCATCATCGCAATAATAGCCATTACTGCAATCGTTACCATGAGCTCAACCAAGGTGAACCCGTCTTGCGGAATAATTCCCCTCATCCCCAGAAACCCCAAATAAACTTAAAAATTTTTATTTATTATTTAAATTTTACGGTTTAGATTTACAAAACAAATACAAAGCAGATAAAGGGTATAAAAAAACAGATAATCGTCACATCAACAATTATCTGTTTTACTATTTTAAAATCAGTATGTTAAATAAGTCACACTTTATGCTTGAGTCACGTGAATGCGTAATTCTTTAGGAAGACTAAAGGTTATGTTCTCTTCACGTCCATCTAATTCTTTAGGTGCTTGCGCTCCCCAGTCTTGTAAACGTTGAATCACTTGCTTAATTAGAATTTCCGGTGCTGAAGCACCCGCTGTCACACCAATTTTGCAAGTATCATTGAACCATGACTGTTCTAACTGATCAGCATTATCTACAAGGTAAGCTGCTTTGCCCATACGCTCTGCAAGCTCGCGTAAACGATTTGAATTTGATGAGTTAGGTGAACCTACGACCAATACAACATCACACTGTTCGGCCAAGTCACGTACAGCATCCTGTCTGTTTTGAGTTGCGTAGCAAATATCGTCTTTACGTGGCCCTTGAATATGAGGAAATTTTGCACGTAAAGCATCAATAACTTTGGCCGTATCATCAATTGATAAAGTTGTTTGAGTTACAAATGCAAGTTTTTCAGGATGTCTTACTGCAAGTGCTGCAACATCCGCTTCATCTTCAACCAGATAAATGTCACCACCTTTTAATTTGTCATATTGACCCATTGTTCCTTCAACTTCTGGGTGCCCTTCATGACCAATTAAAATTGCTTCAGTACCTTCACGCGCATATTTAGTCACTTCAATATGAACTTTGGTAACCAAAGGGCAAGTCGCATCAAATACTTTTAAACCTCGGCGCTCCGCTTCTTGCTGAACAGCTTTTGAAACACCGTGTGCACTAAAAATTACAATTGAGTCATCCGGAACCTGATCTAGTTCATCAACAAAAACTGCCCCTCTTTGACGTAAGTCATCTACCACAAATTTATTGTGTACAACTTCATGACGCACATAAATAGGAGGATTAAAACATTCTAAAGCCCGATTGACGATTGCTATGGCTCGATCAACACCGGCACAAAAACCACGCGGATTAGCTAACACAATTTCCATAACAGCCTCAAAATTAATAAAACAGGGGAATTTCTCTTGAATTTTTGCAATTAAAACTATTCAGTTTAAACGCACGGTACACTACAATAGCGAAGATATTTTATCATATCAGGAAAAATATCATGTCGGGTCTATTGTTTGTCGTTTCTGCTGCATCAGGAACAGGCAAAACATCTTTGGTGAAAGCCCTGCTTGACCGTGTAAGCAATTTACATGTTTCAGTCTCGCATACTACCCGAGGTCAACGTCCTGGTGAGTTAGATGGTGTTCACTATCACTTCACTACAAAAGATGACTTTCTAGACCAAGTAAACCATGAAGGCTTTATCGAATACGCTGAAGTATTTGGTAATTACTATGGCACTTCTCAAGCAACTGTAAAACAACAGTTAGCTCAAGGGCACGATGTTCTACTTGAAATTGATTGGCAAGGTGCAGAGCAAGTACGCAAACTTTTTCCTGAATCCAAGCAAATATTTATTTTACCGCCAACACAGTTTGACTTACGTCAGCGTTTATCTAATCGCGGTACTGACTCAGTTGACGTCATTGAACATCGTTTAAGCTGTGCAGTTGAAGATATGCAGCATTACACGAACTTTGATTACATCATTATTAATGATGATTTTAATAAAGCCTTACATGAGCTTGAAGCTGTGATTACAGCAAACCGTTTAGTGTTATCCCAGCAAGCAAAACGTCATCAAACATTAATTCAAGACTTGATTACTCCTCAACCAAAACAGGAATAACTTGAGTCTGGATCGAAAGCCTTTTATACTGTTTAGTCTGTTCAAATTCACCATTCCAAAACGAGAACTTTTATGGCACGCGTCACCGTTGAAGATTGTTTAGATCATGTAGACAACCGTTTTGAGCTTGTGCTCGTTGCAAGTAAACGTGCTCGTCAATTGGCACGTCAAGGCATGGAGCCAACTGTAGAATGGGATAACGACAAACCGACTGTAGTTTCTTTGCGCGAAATCGCGGCAGGACACGTTACGAAAGAAATTCTTAAACAACGTGAACAAGATTATCAAACTTCTAGTCTTGATCTTGCTCTTTCTACAAACAGCTTGAATTTAGAAGGTTTTTCTTTCTAATTAATTCTGTTTCATAAAAAAACCATCGTTTTTCTGCGGTGGTTTTTTATTTGGCTTTGTCTTGAATTTAAAGATATTGAAAAAAGCAATTATTTTCATTGAAAAAAAAATACACTTTTTCAAATGAAAAAATTGACAAGTTCCGCAATATGCTTTTCATTAAGAAGTAGATAGATTTAGTTTCTCAGCATTAGGAAAAAGGGTGATTTATGCCAGGCGAAGAGGTCAGCCAAGCCAAGCAACAGCTTAAATTGATTATCGACCCTTACTTATCGGTAAGTGAGGTCGAGAAAGTGCTTGCTGCCTGTGATTTTGCCGATCTAGCGCATACTGGCATTACACGTAAAAGTGGTGAACCCTACATTCTGCATCCAATTGCTGTCAGCTGTATTCTTGCGAACATGCGTTTAGATGCTGAAACTTTAATGGCAGCACTTTTGCATGATGTTATTGAAGACACTCAATATACAAAAGAAGATATTACTGAAAAGTTCGGTCTGACAGTTGCCGAGCTGGTTGACGGTGTAACCAAACTTAGCCAGTCAAGTGATAAAGAATATAACAAGGCCGCCTCATTCCGAAAAATCTTGCAAGCGACCCTACAGGACCCACGTGTCATTATTATTAAATTAGCCGATCGCTATCATAATATGACAACTCTAGGTGCTTTACGTCCAGATAAACGCGCCCGTATTGCTCAAGAAACTCTTGATATCTTTGTGCCAATGGCAAGATTAGTCGGCATGAACGAAATGGGCGATAATCTAGAAAATCTTTGTTATCAAAATCTTGATCTTGATATGTTTGATAACGTGCAAAATGCACTACGTCAAACCAAACCAGAGCGATGTAAATATCAAAGTATTTGGGAACAAAACCTCGCTGAACTTCTCCACAACTATCATATTCAAGGCCGCATTAAAAAGAAAAATAACAATATCGAATTATTACGCCATTTCGTTAAAAATGAGATGGATTTACAAGAGCTTACCCATAGCCATGCTTTTGAAATTGTTTTACAAACAATTGCCGACTGTGACCGCCTAGTTGATGCTTTAAGAGAAAATTTCCAAGTCATCCAATATCAAGACCATATCCGTCGTCCACTACCTGGTGGCAATCAATCTTTACTGATTAAACTTAAAGGCGAAAAAACCACACTATCTCTGACTATTCAAACCGAGCTTATGCGTAAAGCTGCCCGCTTTGGGGTAGTGCTCGGTGAAAATGCACCACAAACTTGTCGCTCAGCCATTCAGGCCTCTATGCAAAACCTGAATACGCTTATCGATGGAGAATGTGCAAAAACAACTTTCAATGATTTACTAGATTACTTACATCAAGAAAAAATTTGGGTTTACACACCACATGGTCAACTCCATGAATTACCACAAGGTGCTACCGTAGTTGATTTTGCTTATTCAGCAAGTTTATTTTTAGGTAACCATGCAGTTGGTGCAAAAGTGGATGGTGAGATTAAACCATTATCTACACCGTTAATTAGCGGTCAGGTCATCGAAGTTATTACGGATGTTTTAGCAACACCAAATCCAGACTGGTTAAGCTTTATTAATACGCAAAAAGCCCGTCGTGCTTTACAACATGTTCTTAAAGATCAAGAAATAGAAGAACAGCGTCTTGTCGGTGAGCAAGCACTTTCCCGTGCATTAAAACTTTTCAATCGTTCGATCAGTGATCTCTCTGATGCTGACTGGTTAGATTTACTGCAGTGGCGTCACATCGATAACAAAAATACTTTGTTTGAACAAATTGCGGTTGGTGACTTACTTCCTCAACTTGTGGCTAATCACCTATTTGCTCATGACAAACACCCTCAAGTAGAAAACTCAGATCGACTTATTCAGAGTACTGAAGGTATCGACGTTAAATATGCGCATTGCTGCAATCCAGTTTTAGGTGACCCAATTCAGGGGCACTTAACACGTCGTGGGTTAATTGTGCATCGCATCCGCTGCCATAACTTGCTACATGAACAACATCTACATCCTGAGAATATTATGCCGCTTCAATGGAAAGCAGATGATGTAGATGATGTACGTTTTACCGCCTACCTCGCTATAGATATGGCAATGAATGATGAACAGATATCAGACCTGATCTATCAATGTCGTAAAAATAATGCTGGGGTAGAGATGGTTCATTCAAATGAGCAAAGAACTTTTGTTAATATTGTAGTTAACAACCGTAAACATATTGCAAAAGTCATCCGTGACTTACGTATGCATTATGGTTTCCCGCGTATTGAACGTTTGGATGCTGCTAATCCCCAAATGGAAGTTTCAAAAGTAAGCTAGTCTTTACAAGAGCTATTGGTCAGGTTTATGTTTCTTTAACAAAATCAAACTTTCCAAATCCACTTAATCAATTAAATCGATGATACTTTTGTCCAAACCTATCATCGATTATGATGGAAAGAGATTTAATCAAGGAGAACCAAATGTCCCGCCAAGTGATTCATACTGAAAATGCCCCTGCTGCTATCGGCACATACTCTCAAGCTATTTTAGTAGACAATACGCTATATCTATCAGGGCAGATTGGTTTAGACCCATACAGTATGGAACTTGTAGAAGGTATCGAAGCTCAAATTCGCCGTGTATTTGATAATTTAAAAGCGGTTTGTGAAGCTGCTGGTGGTTCACTTGCAGACATTGCCAAACTTAATATTTTCCTAACGGATTTATCAAATTTCCAACTTGTAAACCAAATTATGGGTGAATATTTTGCTCAACCGTATCCTGCCCGTGCAGCATTAGGTGTAGCTAGTCTACCTAAAAGTGCATTAGTAGAGATGGATGGTATTGTTATTATCAATCAATAAGATACAAAATATTAAACACTCGAAATTAAAAAATATTTAGCTCTAAATTAGGTACCACCCTTGCGTAAAATCTGAACACCACTCAGATTTCCGCTCAGGTGGTATTTTTTTATCCAAAATCCCAATAATAATAAATGAGATTTTAAATGAATTTCATTGACAAACGATAATAATTATCAATAATATCAATTATCGCATTTATATTTGGGGATCACTCCCATGTACGTTTGCTTGTGTCGTGGCATTACCGATCAAGATATTAAAGACGCTGTTGAAAATGGCGCTGAAAGCTATCGCGAAATTCGCGACTTGCTTGATCTCGGTACTTGCTGTGGACGCTGTGCACCAGAAGCACGTGCTATTATTAGTGAAGAATTATCAGAAATCGCTGCTCGTATTTCCGTAGCTGCGTAAAAGAATTATAAACATTTAACCGTATTTATTAGCTCCTCCACCGCTTTTTGCGGAACGTTAATAGTTCCTCATTCAAGCGGTTTTTTTTGGCAGAAAACTTTCCTGTACTAATATTGTGTTGTTTTTGATTGCGATTTTCATTTGCTGTTCCATAAACTACTCGCCATATCCATGATTGTTCACTAAAATGGTTTTATAGATTGCCTTAATTGGATTAAGGCAGAAATTGTTTTGGAGTAGCTACAATGAAAGGCAATCGTGATGTCATTAATCAGCTTAACCAAGTGCTGTATCATCATTTAACTGCAATTAATCAATACTTTTTACATTCACGCATGTTTAATGATTGGGGAATTGAACAGCTAGGTTCTGCCGAATATAAAGAATCAATTCGTCAAATGAAGCATGCAGACAAAATTATTGAACGTATTTTGTTTTTGGAAGGCCTGCCTAATCTTCAGCATTTAGGTAAACTTTACATTGGTCAGCACACCGAAGAAGTCCTACACTGTGACATTCGTAAAGTGAAAGAAAATATAGAGGCGATTCAGCAAGCAGTAGCTTTAGCTGAAACTGAGCAAGACTATGTAACTCGTGATCTCGTTCAAGAAATTTTAGAGAAAGAAGAAGAATATTGGGACTGGTTAGATACTCAGATTGACCTTATCGGCAACGTTGGCATTGAAAATTACATCCAGAGTCAAATGTAATTTCTCATAAAAAAATCCCCTTGAGTACAAGGGGATTTTTTTATTACTTTTCTTTTAATAACTCTGGTAGCGTTATTTTTTGCTTATACAGGTGCTGTAAAATAAATATTTGCTGCTGTGCTTGCTCTACTTTTCCGTTATAAGCCAGCAATTTTACATATTTGCGTAAGTTATATGGAGTAGGTTTATTCTTTACAAAATTTTCCCACTCAACTAAATCAGCCTCAGATAGTATAATTTGGGGATTAAGTTCAATCCATTTTAAACGTTTATCAAACTGTGTTAAAACAAGAATGTTACGGCTTCCCATGAACTCTGCATTTGGACGCTTATTACTGAAAAGCAAATCACTATTCAGAACATAGACATTGTAATCACGTAAAATCGCAATAATAAGCAGTAAACTGACTACCCATATTAAGCGAAAAATTTGCTTATTAAGCACGATGCCTTTGATTACTGGAGTCTGTGCCTGAACAATACCAAGCAAGAAACCGCAGGTAAGTAAGAAATAAGCGTAGCGCTGTGGGAACTCCAACATGGCATGAATAAGCACTGTACACACCATCATAATCGCTATAATCGAAATGGTATCTTTAGCCTGTTGATTTAACCAAAGGAACCAACATGCAAAATAGGCAATGATTACAGTACCTAAAACAATACCATTCCAGATAATCAAATCGAGTAGTACGTTATGGGCACTGGTGGTCCACTCTCCTGTCGGAAAAGCATGGTAAACCGTCATTTGCGCTACACTGGTTTGATTCCAGCCATACCCCAACCAAGGGTGCTGCTGGACTGCAAGCAACATTTGTGACCAGATATTAAATCGTAAATATCCTGAGCTTGCTCGCTCTACCAAAGTACTTGCTTCAGTTACATCTGCGCTTGACCATGCTTCAATTAGGCTTGTTGCGAAGGGTAGAATTATACCTGCAATAACAAAGAAACCAACGCACCATAAAAGACCCTGAATAAATCCAAATCTTTTTTGCTTTCTAAACTGCTTAATTACCCAATAGATGAGCAAAAATGGAAAAACAACCCATGATGTACGTGATTGACTCAATGCAATTGTGAACAGAATAATCAGTGCTGAAGGCAATAACAACCAGATTGTTACTTTGTTCTTTTCATATAAATACAAACACCCTAACAACCCAACAATTAAGAAAGTTGCCATATTATTAGGTTGACCAAAGTTACCATAAGGACGGTTACCGATCAGATGAAGCATATGAACAAAATGTGACTCAATATCTAACCACTGGCAAATTGCAATGAAGCTAGTGGCAACGGATACAATCATTACAAGTAAGCTAAAACCAGAAAAGATTTGATCTCGCTTTTGTTGCTCTAAAGATAGGTTGTAACCTGCCAAGACCATAAACCAAAAACCAAGCAAGTAAAATGAACTCAATAAGGCTGTGCTCAAATCAAAAACTAAACCAAAACCCCACTGCACTATTGGAATTAAAGTAAATGGCAGCAACAATAGTTGTGCTCTAGGAATTTTAATATTTTGCTGAATCAGAGCGGCTAATACGCATAATCCAGCCCCAAAAGCACTCACTTCACTTGAGAACATAACCCAAGGGCTATAGTGAAATGGAGACAACCATGCAAAGCCCAACAGGGTTGCAGCGAGGAATAGGAAGAATACTTGCATAGCGATAGGTTAAAGATCAAAATTTGAGAGAATTATACATGGAAGCCTAAAAAAGAATGTATGAAGTCTCAATGAAAAGGCTTAATAAAATTTACTATAAAAAATTAAGGAATTTGTGAAGCTGGTATCAAGTGCTGTGTACTACCATACTCCCAAAAATTTGGTGCCATCCGTCCGACATAACTCGTACACCCCCAGCAAGTTAGATCTTGTCCTAAATACATTATTGTAATGTATAAGAATAAAGCTCCCCATAAGCTAATAAGTATTTTTGTAACTCCATAAGAATATTTAAAATATTCTTTAGACTGTTGCCGCTGAGAAACAGCAAATGAGATAAATAATACACAAGCAATTTGTGAAGCGGGATAGACCATACTTCCCGAAAACATCGCATCAATTAAAACCGCAGCTACACCAGCTTTTGCAATAGGTAAAACACCCTTATCTATGAACAACCTAACAACTTGATAAATTATCCAAACTAAAAATATAACCCCGACAATTCCCCACTCAAAAATCAATCTTAAATATAGGTTATGCATATGATGTCCATAACCATATTGGATCTTCGCCAGATAACCTCCCCCAACTCCAGACCATGGTGTTGCTTTCCATTGTTCAAATACAAACCTCCACATTTCTGAACGTAAAGATGTTCCTGTACGTAATACCGTCATAGTGTTTTTATCTGCAAGATAAACCACTGCCTTGTGAACCAGAAATGCGAATAGCATATACCCAATAGCTTGTAGAATCAGATTTCGATTTTGCTTAGAAAAAATAAATAAATAAAATAAACCAGTCATTATTGCTAGTAACGCTGACCTTGCACCATCAAACAACCATGCCAAGGTAAAAAAGAACACGGCTACCGGATAAAAGTAATAAATATAAGGATACTGCTTATTTCTCAAAAAAATCAGGAAAAAGAAAATGGGCACTATGACGCTGTCATAGATTCGAATTGTGCCAGAGTTAAATTGCCAGTCAATCCATTGTTTACATAGAATAAAATTAGTGATAGAAATGCAAATAAATAAACAAGGAATAAATGCAGAAAAGATGATTAATGCAATACCATGTTTTATGTTTTCTATATTCTTTAATGTATATATTGAAGCAGACAATATGAATAATAATGCTATCGCCGACCAAAGTTCTTGAAACTGAAAAATATTATAATTGGTTACCTGTATAGAAATTAATATACCGATAAAGGAAAAAATAATTTGAGTAAAGATCGAGTATTCTATTTTTTTTGTGAAAATTAAAATTAATAAAGCATATATCGCTAAAGGAAACTGTAGTAGCCGAAGCTCATCATATTGGAAAACTGACCATTCAATTTGATACCCCAATAAGGCTGCAATAAGATAAATGCCTATTAATAGGAATAGTATATTATTTTTTAACATTTTTATTTTCTTCAATAAAAAAAGAGAGGTAGCAACCTCTCTTTAATAATCAGGTTAATTACGAACCACGGCAGTTTGCAGGAACATATTTAGCATTGTCAGCCTTATCAACTTTACAAACCCAAGTAATTTGATTTGTTGGTACAGTACCCGCTTTAAGCGCCGTACCACCCTCTTTACCATCAAATGGAGTTAAAGTTAAAGTTAAAGCTTTTGCTTTAGCTGTATATTTAATGTCAATTTTACCAGTTGTTGCATCTGATGTAATAGACTCAACATTTTCAGTTGCACTAAAATTAGGAACTCCTAAAATTAAACTAGAGGCTCCATTTCCGGCATTCTCTGCAATTACAGTTTTATAAGAAGATGCTAAATTTAAACCTTCTGTCACTTTAGAACGAACTATATAATCCTGATAAGCAGGAATCGCAATTGCCGCCAAAATCCCGATAATCGCAACAACGATCATAAGTTCAATTAATGTAAAACCTTTTTGTGCATTCATAGCCTTTTTCCCCAAAGATTGTATGTATGTTTTTATATAAGCTTTTTTAGCTATCAACTATAATGCAGAAACCATGCCAACTTTTATTTTATTTATAAAACAAAAACTTATATTAATTCTTAAATTTTCTAAATATAAAATCACTGTAAATAACTGACAAAAATTGTCATATATCTTTTCACTACAACACATCACACATCAAAAAAAGTAAACCAAACTTATCAAATTTTATATTTGTTTTTGTGAACAAATTCTCTTTAAAAATAAATAAATAGGTGACATTTTTTGTCAGTCACCTTTTAAAAATAAAAAATTAGAAAAATATGAGATATAAGAATTTTAGAAAATAATTTAATTAATGATAATCGGGGCATTTCCCAATTCATTGGATTGATCTTGCATGTTTTCATCATAAAAACGTGACATTACCTCTCCAATTTGATGAACACCAATCACTACAGCTTGCTGATATTGCTTTTGTTTAAGTTGTTGCACGATAGAATCACAAATCTGTTGCCAGACTTGATCATTAGTGGCATTTCTAATACCGCGGTCAAATATAATTTCTACTGTACGTTCACATAGGTTCAAATAAAGTAGTACGCCACTGTTTAATGCGGTATCCCAGACCCCTAATTCTGCAAATAACTGCTGTGCCCTTAAACGTGTGTTTTGTCTATAGGCTTGTGAACATGGAATATGGCCTTCTATTACAACCTGTATTTCGCCAACATGTCCATGTTCTGCTTGTTGTACCGCATCAGCAATCGTCTGCTTATCTTGTTTTGAAAAATAACGGCTAGTGGCCGGAAAATAGCATAGATGTTTAAACCAACGTTTTAGGCTTGGCTCTACAGATTCCTCAATTTTTGGCTGAGTAATAATTTGTGTTGTTTCTGATGTTGTTACCATGAGCCTGATGCACCTCCACCGCCAAAACGACCTCCACCGCCTCCATAGCCTCCGCCTCCACCGCCGAAGCCTCCTCCACGTCCACCACCACCGGAGCCACTCAGAATAACCTGTAAAATAAGCTGGGCAATTGAGGTAATTAATAAAAAGAAGATTCCAAAACCAAGTAATAAGCTAGTGACTAAGCCAGCACCATTTACAAAACCTGCTACCGCAGCAGCAACACCAGCAGTAGATGCGCTAAGAGGTCGTCCTACAATAAATGACCCTACAATTCCCGCAACAAGAATAAATAGAGCCATTGTGAGGGTTGTTTGTTTGGCTTGTTGCTCTTCTGCGGCTTGGTGTTGGCGTTCTTTTAAATCTTGAGCAACTTGCTGAGCGACTTCTGGATCAAGATTAAGAATTCTTCCGATTTCATCAACGCCTGCATTTAAACCTTGCGCATATTGGGCTTGTTTAAAATAGGGTGTGATTTGGTTTCTAATAATTCGACTCGAGACAATATCTGGTAATACGCCCTCTAAGCCATATCCGGTTAAAATTTGTATACGGCGGTCATTTACCGCAACCGCAATGAGCAATCCATTATCGCGCTTCGCTGAACCAAGTTGCCATTTTTCACCTACACGCAATGCATAATCAAAGATATCTTCTTGTCCTGTTGTAGGAACAATAACAATACCGATTTGTGCTTTGCCTTGTTGATATAAACTTAGAATTTTTTGGTCGAGCTGCTGCTTCTCTGCCTCGCTTAATATATTTGCTTGATCAATAACAGGCTGATTTAAGGTTGGCAAACCACGAATCGATTCACCATCTGCCATGTCGTTGGTGACTTGCGCTTGGGGAGCTACGCCAGAAGCAGACTGCTCACTTTGAGAAGCGGAAGCTTGAGCCTGCTGCTTCTGAATAATTTTGCCCGCTACAATGGTGTCAGTTTCATCAGTAGCAGTTGCTATATTAGTTTCACTCCATGCTGCATTCTGAAAAAGAACACCGCAACAGAGCAAAATTAAGGTAATAACAAATACCTTAATTTGCTTAAGCTGAAGCAATATATTATTTCTCATGCAGCACTCCTTTGATTCTTAAAATTAATCAAAAGAAACTTTTGGTACCTGCTGTGCAGATGCTTCGGCAGAGAAATTGGCTTTTGGATGCATACCAATTACTTTTGCAGTCACTGCTTGCGGGAACTGGCGTACATATCCGTTGTAGTCTTGCACTGTTGTAATATAACGATTACGAGCTACAGCAATACGGTTTTCTGTTCCTTCAAGTTGAACTTGAAGTTCTTGGAATTGGGTATTGGCTTTTAAATCTGGATAATTTTCAGAAACAGCAATCAGACGAGATAAAGCCCCTGTTAATTGACTTTGAGCCTGTTGGTATTTTTCAAGTAAAGCTGGGTCTTCTAGAACTTCTTTATCAACCTTCAAACCAGCAACATTCGAACGTGCCTGTGTAACCTCGGTTAATACTTGTTCTTCATGCTTAGCATAGCCTTTTACAACATTCACAAGGTTTGGTACTAAATCTGATCGACGTTGGTACTGGTTTTGAACTTCAGACCAAGCTGCCGTTACGGCTTCATCTTTTACTTGTAAAGTGTTATAGCCACACCCTGAAAACAATAAGGTACTGGCAAGTGTCGTCGCGATCGCGAGTTGTTTAAATGTTTTCATCGTCACATTATCCTCAAGTTTTTCTTTATATTTTTAACCTCTTTCCTAGATTGTATGATGATTTTGGCATTATTGTGTTGCTTTTATTTTATTGATTTAAAAACCGGATTTTTCAATCCGGTTATTTATTAACTTAATAGTTGGTCTTTTTCTTGTTGAAAACTTGCCATTTGATATTCATCTGCCAAAGAACTTTTCCAATAATCGACCATACGACCATAATCCTTTTGACTTGGATGGAAATCTTTTTTGTAATATGCGAAATATTCCGGCATGAGCTGAACAAGCATTTTAACCAGCAAATATAAACCAAATAAATTACCTCCGATTTTAGGTAAGCTATTCCATTTATCTTGCCAAAATAAGCGGGTTGTTCCATAAAAAGCGATACTGGCAAATCCTGTGGTAACACTACGCATGAGTAAGCGACGAATACGATCATCCCCATACACATGCTGATAGACATCGAACGCCACTGAACGGTGCTCAATTTCTTCAATCGCATGCCATACCCAAAGTTTTAGTGCATCTTGATCTAACGTTTTTAATAGCTCTGGGTGCTGTAAAACATATCCTCCAAGTAGAGCAGTAAAATGCTCAAAAGCACATGTAAGGGCCAATTGCAGTTTAGGAGGAATCGTTCTTAAATATTTATCACGCTGATTTAGCCAGTTTTGAAAGCTGTCCAGATTATAATCATCACGCCGCCAAGCTTCATTAAACTCATCATGAGCTTTAGAATGCATTGCCTCTTGTCCAATAAAAGCGGCAATTTGAGCCTGTAATTGTGGATCGGAAACCTTATCACGTACATTGCGCACGCTATTTACAAAAAACTGCTCTCCTACAGGAAACGTTGAAGATAGTGCAGTTAAAAAGTGAGACATAAGAGGAGAATTCGCAAAATAGTGCCGCTTGATCGCCTTAGGATTAAATTCAAGGCGACGCACAGTAATACCCAACGCTTTTCGACGATTTAAATATGATTTTTCTGCCGTCATACCTGCGATGTTCATATTCAACACCTATTGTATTGAAGAAGGAAGCTTTGAGTATGTCGCGAGCTTGGAAGGCTAAAAAGGGCAAAAAAGCTTATTATATTTGCCAAAAATGTCAAAGTGACTAGCGGTAAAAATAAAGCCTGCATCAAGCAGGCTTTATTAAAAACTTTAAAAATGATTTTTAGATTAAACACCGAGGTAATCTAAGATTCCTTCAGCAGCTTGGCGGCCTTCCCAAATCGCAGTCACAACAAGGTCTGAACCACGGACCATATCGCCACCAGCAAAGATTTTCGGGTTCGAAGTCTGGAATTTGAACTCTTGCTTTTCAGCTGCCACAACACGGCCTGAACCATCAAGATTAATATTCGCGTTACCAAACCAGTCAGCTGGGCTTGGGCGGAAACCGAATGCAAGTAAAACCGCATCAGCTGGTAATACTTCTTCAGAACCTGGAACTGGTTCAGGGCTACGACGACCACGACTATCTGGTTCACCCATTTGAGTCGTCACCACTTTAACGCCTGTCACTTTGCCATTTTCGCCTACGATTTCGATCGGTTGACGATTGAACAAGAATTTCACACCTTCTTCATAGGCATTTTTTACTTCACGCGCAGATCCTGGCATGTTGCTTTCATCACGACGGTATGCACACGTTACATCATGAGCGCCTTGACGTAATGAAGTACGGTTACAGTCCATCGCAGTGTCGCCGCCACCAAGTACAATCACTTTTTTACCATCTAAGCTAATGTACTCACTTGGGTCTTTTTCCCAACCTTGGCAACGATTTACATTAGAGATCAAGAAATCAAGTGCATCATAAACACCCGCAAGATCTTCACCGGGGAAGCCACCCTTCATGTAAGTATAAGTTCCCATACCCATGAATACAGCATCATATTCTGCAAGTAATTCATCAATGGTGACATCTGTACCAATTTCAGTATTTAAGCGGAATTCGATGCCCATACCGGTGAAAATTTCACGACGGCGTTTCATTACATCTTTTTCCATTTTAAATTCTGGAATACCGAATGTAAGTAAGCCACCAATTTCAGGACGCTTGTCGAATACAACTGGCTTAACACCACCACGAGCTAAAATATCCGCGCAACCTAGGCCTGCCGGACCGGCACCAATGATTGCAACTTTTTTGTCAGTCCATTTCACGCCTGACATATCTGGACGCCAGCCTAAAGCGAAGGCTGTGTCGTTAATATATTTTTCAGCATTACCAATAGTCACTGCACCAAAACCATCATTTAAGGTACAAGCACCTTCACATAAACGGTCTTGTGGACATACGCGTCCACATACCTCAGGTAATGTGTTGGTTTGATGGCAAAGCTCAGCAGCTTGGAAAATTTGGCCTTCAGCAATGAGTTTTAACCAGTTTGGAATGTAGTTATGTACAGGACATTTCCATTCGCAATATGGGTTACCACAACCTAAACAACGGTGAGTCTGATTAGCGACAGTTTCCGATGTAAAAGGTTTATAAATTTCCACAAATTCTGCTTTGCGGACAGTAATATCTTTTTTCTCTGGATCTTGGCGTGCTACATCCAGAAATTGAAAGTCATTATTTAGGCGTTCTGCCATGTCTCTCTCCGTGGGTAGGCGCGGATTTCACTGTTGCCCGCACCTGCCTATGTCGTTGCAGTCGTGGAATTATTGTGGATCAGCTTGTGTTGTTTTCAAAAGCGTTTGCAAATTAGCAGCCTTTGGTTTCACAAGCCAGAATTTACGGCTGTAGAAATCGAACTCATTGCGGATTTTATAAGCCCAAGCACTACCTGTTTCTTTGATATGCTCATCGATAATACGCAACAAGAACTCTTTATGATCTTCCATAGATTCTGTTGAAATACGATTTAAATCAATCAATTCGTGGTTGTAGTAATCTACAAAATCATTATCAAGGTCAAGTACATAAGCAAAACCACCAGTCATGCCTGCACCAAAGTTATGGCCTACTTTACCAAGTACAGTCACAACACCACCTGTCATATATTCACAGCAGTGATCACCAGCACCTTCAATTACAGCAAATGCACCAGAGTTACGAACTGCAAAACGCTCACCCGCTGTACCCGCTGCAAAAAGCTTACCGCCAGTTGCACCATACAAACAGGTATTACCAATAATTGCTGTGTTTTGTGTTTGGAAAGGCGAACCTTGTGGTGGGAAGATTGAGATACGACCACCTGCCATACCTTTACCCACATAGTCGTTTGCATCACCTTCAAGACGGATGTGTAAACCACCAGCGTTCCATACACCAAGCGACTGACCAGCAGTACCAGTTAAGTTCATTACAACAGGATGCACTTCCATGCCTAAGTTGCCGTAGCGACGAGCAATTTCACCTGACACACGAGCACCGATCGAACGGTCACAGTTCACAACTTTGAAGTTAAACTGACCGCCTGCACTTGATTCAATTGCAGGAAGCATTTCTTCAACCATTTTCTCAGCCAATACACCTTTATCAAATGGTGCATTACCTTGTACTTCACAGTACTGTGCTTTACCGTCAGCAGATGGATGAGATGTTAACAATGCACTTAAATCAAGGTGAGCATGTTTTTCAGTTTCACCCGGTAATACTTCAAGTAAATCAACACGACCAATTAAGTCTTTCAATGAAGAAACACCTAATGCTGCTAACCATTCACGAGTCTCTTCCGCAATAAAGTGGAAGAAATTGATCAGCATTTCTGGCTCGCCAATATAGTGCTCTTGACGTAAGTGGTCTTGTTGAGTTGCAACACCGGTTGCACAGTTGTTCAAGTGACAAATACGTAAATATTTACAACCTAAAGCAATCATTGGTGTTGAACCAAAACCAAAGCTCTCAGCACCTAAAATTGCTGCCTTGATGACATCAAGACCTGTTTTTAAACCACCATCAGTTTGTACGCGTACTTTGCCACGTAAGTCATTCACGCGAAGTGCTTGATGCGCCTCACTGAGACCTAATTCCCATGGAGAACCCGCATGGTGAATTGATGAAAGTGGAGATGCTGCTGTACCACCGTCATAACCAGAAATGGTAATGAAGTCTGCATATGCCTTAGCAACACCTGCGGCAATTGTACCCACACCCGGTTCAGATACCAGTTTTACTGACACCATTGCTTTCGGGTTAACTTGTTTCAAGTCAAAAATTAACTGAGACAAATCTTCAATTGAGTAAATATCGTGATGGGGTGGAGGTGAAATCAGCGTTACACCTGGTACAGAGTAACGTAAACGTGCAATTAAGCCATTTACTTTACCACCTGGTAACTGACCGCCTTCACCTGGTTTTGCACCTTGAGCAACTTTAATTTGCAATACTTCAGCAGAAGTTAGGTACGCAGGTGTTACACCAAAACGACCAGATGCGATCTGTTTGATTTTAGAGTTACGAATTGTGCCGTAGCGAACAGGATCTTCACCACCCTCACCAGAGTTTGAACGGCCACCAATTGTATTCATCGCAATTGCAATTGCTTCATGTGCTTCTGGAGAAAGAGCACCTAAAGACATACCTGCCGAGTCAAAACGAGGCAAGATATCTGCAACTGACTCTACTTGGTCAACTGGAATCGAATTCGTTGTTTTTAACTTGAATAAGTCACGAATGGTTGCAACCGGACGGTTGTTAACCAACTCAGCATATACTTTAAAGTCTTCATACTTACCAGAGCGAACAGCCGTATGTAATGAGTTAATCACATCTGGGTTGAACGCGTGGTACTCTTTATCAAACACGAATTTGAGCAAACCACCCTGATCAATCGGTTTGCGATTTGACCATGCTGTAGCTGCTAATTTTTTCTGGTCTTTTTCAAGGTCAGCAAATGTTGCACCCTGAATACGACTTGGAACACCCAAGAAACACTGGTCTACAACTTCAGACGATAAACCCACTGCTTCAAAAAGCTGACCGCCACGATACGATGCAACTGTAGAGATACCCATTTTTGAAAGAACTTTTAATAGGCCTTTCTCAATCCCTTTACGGAAGTTCGCTTGCGCATGGATTGGATCACCTAAAAGCTCACCTTTAGCAATCAAATCATTGATCACGTCATATGCTAGGTATGGGTAAACTGCGGTTGCACCGAAACCAAGTAATACCGCAAATTGGTGCGGATCACGTGCAAAACCAGTTTCAACCATGATGTTAGCATCAGTACGTAAACCAGTTTTAATGAGGTAATGGTGTACCGCACCTGTTGCAAGTGCTGCATTTGCAGGCAAGAAACCTTGGCGAATATTTTTATCAGTTAAAACAATTAAAGTTTTACCATCACGAACTGCTTGTGCCGCTTCTTCACAAATACGTGTAATCGCAGCTTGCAAACCTTCTTCTTCAGCATAGTTCAAATTGATGTCAACAGACTCATAGCCTGCACGATCAATACTACGGATTTGCTGCATTTTTGAGTTAGACAGAACAGGGCTCGAAATAATGATTCGATCTGCGTGCTCTGGACCTTGCTCAAATACATTTTGCTCACGACCTAGACACGTCTCAAGGGACATTACAATCGATTCACGTAATGGATCGATTGGAGGGTTAGTCACCTGTGCAAATTGTTGACGGAAATAATCAGTCACATGACGTACTTGACGAGACAATACAGCCATTGGCGTATCATCACCCATAGAACCTACTGCTTCCTGACCACTTTCAGCAATTGGACGCAATAACTGGTCACGCTCTTCAAATGTCACCATAAACATTTTTTGAGCTGCTTTTAAAGCATCGCCAGTTAAACCTTGATCAACTAATTGTTCTTCAAGTTCAGGATTAGCCTTTAAGCGAATTGCATGATCACGCAACCATTCACGGTACGGACGCATGTTTTTAAGATGAGTATTTACATCTTTTGTATCAAGTACTTTGCCTGTTAAGGTATCAACTACCAAAATTTGTCCTGGTCCAACACGACCTTTAGAAACCACATCTTCAGGTTCATAACCCCAAACACCAATTTCTGATGCTAAGGTAATGTAATCATTTTTAGTAATTACCCAACGTGCAGGACGTAAACCATTACGGTCAAGCATACAGATGGCATGACGACCATCTTGAATTACCAAGCCCGCAGGACCATCCCAAGCTTCCATGTGCTTAGAGTTAAACTCATAGAATGCGCGTAAGTCCGCATCTAAAGTTTCTACGTTTTGCCAAGCTGGTGGTACGAGCATACGTAACGCACGGAATAAATCCATACCGCCGCCGACCAATATCTCAAGCATATTATCTAAGCTTGATGAGTCTGAACCAGTACGGTTCACCATCGGGTTAAGTTCAGTTAAGCCCGGCAACAATGGATTTTCAAATTTAGGAGTACGTGCTAATGACCAGTTACGGTTTGCTGTAATGGTGTTAATTTCACCATTATGAGCAAGATAACGGAAAGGCTGAGCCAACGGCCAACGTGGTAAAGTGTTGGTCGAGAAACGTTGATGGAACACGACGATGTGTGATTTTAAACGTTCGTCTGCCAAGTCTGTATAGAACTCAGCAATCGCAGCAGGCATCATTAAGCCTTTATAAGTGATCACTGTCGAACAAAGCGTAGTCACATAGAATAACGGATCTTTTTGTAATTGTTGTTCCGCACGGCGACGCGCCAAAAATAGCTTACGGTTGAACTCAACTTCGGTTACACCCATTGGACAGTTCACAATAACCTGTTCAAAAGCAGGTAAAGATTGAAGTGCAATTTCACCTAGTGCATCGTTATTTGTAGGCACAACGCGCCAAGCCAGTACGCGTAATCCTTCTGCTTCAATTTCTTTATTTAAAATATTTTTAGAATGTTGCGCTAATGCCGGATCAATATTTAGAAATACCGTACCCACAGCAAAAACTTCGCTCAGTGTAATATCACTCAGCTTTTTTGCTTCATCACGAAAAAATTGCTTTGGCATCGCCAATAATAAGCCGCACCCATCTCCCGTCTTGCCATCTGCGGCAATACCACCACGGTGCGTCATGCAACTTAAACTGTGAATCGCGGTTTCTACAAGATGATGACTTGATTCACCCTTCATATGGGCAATCAGTCCAAAACCACAGTTATCCTTAAACTCATCAGGTTGATATAAACCTTGAGCGGGAGCTACAGTATTAGGCGATGGCATGTGCATAGCGTACCCTTCTTTCAATAAGGCTCTTTCGAGCGTCAAACAAACAACTTATTTCTGCGATATTGCCTACGGACGATAGTTAGCTCAATGTTTCGCAAAAAAAAATTTTGGGCTGATAAGCCAATATACGCTGTTCCATAAATGCGTACACTGGTTTTTGCTAGAAAAATGTTTTGACTTATTTCGCACTCTTTTAAAGCAGTTCGACCCCACGACTCTGCATAGACTTCACTCTTTAGAGCGCCAAAATAGTTAGCAGTACATTAATAAGCACAAGAATAAAGCAAAAACTATGCCAACATGGTTTTTGAAACTTAAGTGTTTATATTTATTAAAAATAGATCAGTTTTATTCAGGCTATCATTTTAATAAATGACCAAATATGCACCACACTTGATCAAAGAGTATATGTATTTCTTATTATTGCACTATATTTGTGCAAATTATTCTTACCGTTAGTTCCCTCTTGTGCCCTCATTTGTTGCATTTTTTGGAGGAACTTCAATTGCACGATTTTGTTGAGCCTTTTTAGCAGTATCAACAGCAGAATTAGACTGGTGTACATCTACAACATTTCCCTCTGCATCTCGACGAATAATGGTTGTCCGAGTTGTAGAGTTCGTTGATGGAGCAGCCACTTTAGGTTGCGTATTTATAGCGCTATTTACACCTGCGCCCATAAGCAAAGACTCATCAATTTTTGGCAACGCAGCTGGGCGTAACCGCACTTCATAAGTTTGGCTAATCCCACCTTTCATTTCATCCGCACCCAAATCATTGACCAGTGGCACATAAGTCGAAAATTGTTGAGGTTGCGGCTTAATTGATTCAGGCAAATTAAGATTCAGTTGTGTTAACTGCTGAATTGCATCTTCAGAACGTTTAAATACGCCATATGTCAAAACATATTGTTCAGATTGCTTTTCTCCACTTAAGCGGAAGTAGATAAATTTATTTCGGTCCGAACGATTCTTTAAAAAGTTTTTAATAATATCTTCGTCAGATGCACGGAACAGCTCAAGCGTCCATTGTTTCTTGTTTTCGTTAATAAACTTTGTACCGCGGAACTCTGCCTCATGTTGACCAGATACAACCGTCCGAGTCGTTAAATCAAGAGGCCTAACTTCATCAGCTAAAGCCCCCAAGTTAGCCGTTGTTGCCACTTTTTCTGGCTGAATTTGCACTGGTGCGTCTGAATCGGCTGCTTTTTCAACTTCGACAAGCTTCTTACTATCAGTCATTACCCAGAAAATAAAAGCCAGAAACAAGCAGACGATACCACCCACCAACCAGATATATTGTTGAACATTCTGCCAAAGTGTACGTGATACAGTCATGTGTTACCTTAATTTATTATCCGTGTTGATTTGCCAAAATAGCTTGTTTCATGAGTTCAACATCAAAGTCTTTAGTAATTACCGCTTGTCCAAGTTGCTTTAACAACACTAAACGTAATTGACCATTGAGGACTTTTTTATCATGTGCCATATATCCAAGGAATTCATCCAATGGAATTTTTGGACATGATATCGGCAAATTAGCGCGTTGAATAATTTTTTTTGTACGCTCTACATCATCGCTCGAAATCCACCCTAAACGCTGTGATAAATCAGCTGCCATGACCATGCCGGTAGCAACTGCTTCGCCATGCAACCAAGTACCATAACCAAGGTAAGATTCTATAGCATGACCAAACGTATGACCTAAGTTGAGTAAAGCACGCTCGCCTTGCTCTTTTTCATCATTTGCAACAATACGAGCTTTATGGGCGCATGAACGATAAACAGCTTCAGCTAAAAGATTAGCATCTCGACCAACTAACCCATCCATATTTTGTTCTAACCAAACTAAAAAATCGGCATCACCTAACAAGGCATACTTAATGACTTCCGACAATCCAGCAGACAACTCTCGATCTGGTAAAGTGTTGAGTTGAGCCATATCAGCCAAAACAACTTGAGGCTGCTGAAATGCACCAAGCATGTTCTTACCCAGTGGATGGTTAATTCCAGTTTTACCACCCACACTTGAATCAACCTGTGAAAGAAGTGTGGTCGGAACCTGAACAAAATATACACCACGCTGGAAACATGCTGAGGCAAAGCCAGCCATATCACCAATAACACCACCGCCTAAAGCTAAAACCGTACAATCTCGGTTAAAACCAGCTTCGAGCAATGCATCAAAAATTAAATTTAAATGTTGAATATCTTTATATTTTTCACCATCAGGCAAAATACAAGTAGCTATAGTTTTACCCAAACTTTTTAACGCTTCTTGATAATGAGACAAATATAAAGGAGCGACCGTTTCGTTACTCACGATCATGACCTGTTGACCATGAATATAAGGCTCAAGCAACTGTTTAGGGTCAAGTTGACTGCCAATAAAAATAGGGTAACGGCGTTCGCCTAATTCAACATGTAAAGTTTGCATGAATTTATAAAACCACAAGTAAGTTTGGCTATATTAGCGTGTTAGACAAAATAAGTTGCAAAATCTTTTGAGCAAGATCACGAGCAGCACCCTGATTGGTTTCAATCGTATAATGAGCAACTTCACGATATAAAGGATCACGTGTTTTTAACAAATCACGCAATTTTTGTTCAGGGTTTTCAACTTGTAATAGAGGTCTGTTTTTATCGCGATACGTTCGTTGTAATTGAAGTTCCACAGGAGTGTAGAGGTAAACAACAATACCACGCTGCTTTAAAAACTCACGGTTTGGCGCTTGAGTGATGGCACCGCCCCCAGTTGCTAATACCAAGGCATTACGGGAAGTCAACTCATTCAAAACAATGGTTTCACGAGTACGAAATCCAATTTCCCCTTCTTTTTCGAAAATCCAAGGAATAGTAGCACCCGTTTTGCGCTCAATTTCATGATCACTATCTAAAAATTCACGCCCCAATAGTTCGGCTAAATGGCGTCCAACGGTTGTTTTTCCTGCCCCCATGGGCCCTACCAAATAAATATTTGGCAGGGTTTCAAACGCTTTGCTTGGCAAGGCGCCACCTATTTCAATTGCTTTCATTGAAAAATATATTAATGATTTCTCACTAAAGTGTCATTAACAATTCGTGGCGTAACGAAAATCAGTAACTCTTGTTTATCATCAGATTTCACATCTTTTCTAAATAAACGGCCAACTACAGGGAGGTCTCCCAAGAAAGGAACTTTGGTTTGTGAATTAGAAGTTGCCTGTTCAAATACTCCACCTAAAATAACGGTTTCCCCATTATTCACCAATACATTGGTGTTAATCTGATTTTTATTCAAAATTAACTCGCCATTAGGCGCACTATCGGCAACCGAGTCTTTTGAAATATCCAATTTCATTTGAATTTTACCATCAGGTGTAATACTTGGCGTAACATCTAAACTTAACAGCGCATCTTTAAAAGAAGTTGTGGCAGTTGAACCAGAAGCAGAATTAGTTGTAGTTTGATATGGAACTTGCTGACCTGTTGCCACTCTAGCTCGTTGTTTATCTGCAGTCATGACTTTTGGTGTTGAAATAACCTCACCATAGCCATCTGCCTGCAATGCTGATAGCTCTAAATCCAACATAAAATCAGACATACTAATTAAGCTAAAAGCTATGCTACTGGCTCCAGCTGAGGTAACACCCAAATCAACGTTTAAATTATCTGGCCGTTCAATCGTGTATTTACCTTCATCATCTGGTTCTCTTAAATTCCAAAGCGTCGTATCACTCCCCCCCACCAACAAACTGTTATTACTGTTCACTCCTTGAGATAATATTCCCCACTTAACGCCAAGCTCCTTGGTAAATGAAGTAGATGCTCTTACAATTCGCGCCTCAACCATGACCTGTTTGACTTGCACATCCAACAAATCAATCATTTTACGAATTTGATCAATCGACTGTGCTGTATCATTAATAATTAAGGTATTGGTGCGATCATCTTGAGTAATTGTTCCACGTGGACTCAACAAACTCCCAACATTATTGCCTAAACTATCAACACCCGTATTTAAGTTAGTAGAAGTTGATGTTCCGCCAGCAGAAGTCCGTTGTAAACCATTACTATTATTTGAGCCTTGAGTAATTAAACCCATAATATCCTGAGCTTGCGCATATTTAAGTTGAATATACTCAGTTTGTAAGGGTGCAAGTTTGACACTTTGAGCAACAGCCTTAGCTTCTTCCTCTTCAGCCTTAATCAACTCTGCAACAGGTGCAATCCAAATAACGTTACCATTTCTGCGTTTATCCAGATTTTTAGTTTTTAAAATAATATCAAGTGCCTGATCCCACGGAACATCTTTCAAGCGCAAAGTAATATTACCCTGAACACTATCGGCGGCCACCATATTAATGCCCGTAAAATCGGCAAGTAACTGTAGAACCCTACGAACTTCAATATCTTGGAAATCAAGAGAAAGCTTATTACCAGAGTAATTAGGCGTCTTATATAAAGAAGTTACGTTTTTGTCCTGCGGGCGCTTTAAGCTAATGGTGAGTTTATTTTCTGCCTGATAAGCCATATATTCATAGCTACCAGTAGATTGGATCGTAATAACGCCATTGCCTTTTTCGTTATAAGATTCGATGGTAGAAACAGGGGTCGCAAAATCGTTCACATTTAAACGTTTAGCTAAATGGGCGGGAATTTTAGAGCCTAGTGTTCTCACTACAACTTTACTGCCTTGTTGTTGCACATCAACAGGGGTATTACTTCCCAATAAATCAATAACAATTAACCCTTCACCTTGACTACCACGCTGAAAACCAACATTTGAAACACCCTGGGGTTGGATCGTATTTGTTGATAAAGGTTTAATAGCCGCTTGAGCTGAATTAATCTTTAAAATAAAAGTATTGCCTTCTATACGCGTTGTAAATGCACCCGCCTCTTTTAAATTTACAGTTAAACGTGAGCGCTGATCGTCAGAACTTACATCGACCGAGCTCGCTTCATTGGTACCAATCGCCACTTTTGACTGTGTTAAAGTCTGCTGAGCTTTATTAAAATCCAAAATCAAACGCGAAGGATTTTCAAGTTGATATGCCTGTGGTTGCGGCGGTAAACCATTAAACATAACTCTAATTTCTGTACCCTGACCTGCAATTTGTGTCGGTACAATATTGGTCATGCTGACCTGTGCAGATGCAACCTGCATAACTGCAATGGCTACAGCCCCCATAGAAAACTGACGGAATACGTGATTCATTGTCTGACCATCCCCAATTAAATAATCTTTAAAAATACTTTTTCTTTGTTATTCCCTAAATTTTAGGGTGCGGGTCCAATTAACACTAAGGTTCTTGGTCTCTCCACATAGCCTTCACGCCCATCGGGGACAATTTCTACCAGATCAATCTGAGTTGGACCAATATGGGTAATACGCCCTTGATTCATCCCGATATAGTTCCCCACCTGCACTCGCTCAATTTGCTGATCAGGTGATTGGATAAGAGCCAGTACTTGCCCACGGTTATTACGTATGCTT
Source organism: Acinetobacter sp. V91_7 (assembly GCF_031799075.1). Lineage (NCBI taxonomy): Bacteria > Pseudomonadati > Pseudomonadota > Gammaproteobacteria > Moraxellales > Moraxellaceae > Acinetobacter > Acinetobacter sp. V91_7. The sequence goes on along the minus strand of NZ_JAVQNT010000040.1, from coordinate 45,877 downwards.
CCTTTCATGTTTAAGGATTCTAATGCATAACTTTCTAGAGGCTGAGGTGCACGTGAGAAATTCGGATATACCCGTTTTCCTGCCATAATTTTGAGCTCAGCAGCAAGTGAGCTTGGTAAAAATGGACTCTTTAGCTGATGAGCCGCATAATTAAATTGTGGTACAGGTGTGAAAACAGGTGCTGGATCTATCGGCTGTGGTGGCTGGTTACGTATATCTGCCATTTGCTGATTTACAGCGTCGATTCTCGAGTCACATCCGACTAAAACTAAACATGCCAAAATAGAAAAAGAAATTTGCTTAAGTTTCATTGTAATGCTCCTATTTCGACTGTGTATTAGCAGTAGAGGAAACAGGTGCTACTGAAGCCGAAGCGTTGTTTTCCGGATGTTCAGCATTTTCTACGGCGCCCATATAGCGATAAGTTTTTGCTTTAATAGAATAATTAAGCACAGGAATATCTGACTTACTATCTTTAACAGGTGCAGCTTCTACAACAAAGTCATGCATTGTCACAATACGTGGTAATGCCGCAATACTACTGACAAAAGCACCAAAAGCGTGATAATCGCCGGTTGCTTCCATCGTAATAGGCTGTTCAATAAAAATTTCTTGCTTCACTTCATCTTCTAAACGGATATTTTTAAACTTCAGGCCAGAATTCACCCCAGTTAAGTTAATATCTTCAACCAAACTTGGAATTTCGGTTTCTTTTGGCAGTTGCTCTAACTGCTGATTAAAGTTTGCTTGCATCTCTTGAAGTTGAAGCTGATATTGCTGCAAGTTACGCAATTTTGAATCTTTTTCTCGAAACTCATTCAACAAATTACTTTCTTGTGCCTGTGCATTATCAATTGCTTGTAGCTTTGGCTGAATAACAACAAAATATCCCAAAGCCAACACAGCAAAGAAAATAAAAATCCAACAAGTAATTTTCACAGATAATGGCCAGCTACCATAACTGTTCATATCTAGTGTGTTAAATTGCTGAAGAAATTTTTCTAAGGTGATCTTTTTTTTCTTAGATGGAGCTTGCTCTAGCGACAACTCATGAAGTTCATCCGGACTCATTTAACCGCCCCCTTATCCGTACTTACAGTCGTATTGGCGGTATCATCTGTTGTAGTCACCCCCATTTCGCCCAAATCAACAGTCACAATAAAACTGCCATAGCTATCTTCCACTCGAGGAAGCAGCGAACTCGCAGTCTTATCTTTTTTCTCTTCAGTCGCCAAGAAAGAGTTCATAAAAGCGTTGCGATACCATGGTGATGCTTCGAGGTTACGTAATAACTCCGCAACCGTATTTGGACTTTCCGCTTTACCTTCAATGGTAAATTTATCTCCAGTTCGACTAAATTTAGTCAAATACATTGCAGCAGGAGTAACACGTACCAATTCATCTACCAAACGAACGACAACAGGGCGCTGACTTTGTAATCCCTGAATAAGTTTCATACGCTCGATAATAGCGTCACGCTGTTCTTGCAGACCATTTAAGGTTTTAAGTTGTTGATCTAGACTCTGGTTTGTACTGGTGATGAGTTGATTAGCTTGTTCTTGGTCATTTAATTTTTGATTCAAATAAAACCACCCAGAAAATACAGTGGTGATCCCAAGAACAACTACCCCAAAACAAAAAATAATAAATTGTTTTTTTCGCTGCTCCCTAAGCCCATCACGCCAAGGGAGTAAATTAATTGTTGCCATTAATCAAAACTCCTTAAAGCCAAGCCACATGCCACCATTAACGAAGAAGCATCATTTTCAATTTTTTGAACGTCGACTTGAGGAGAAAAACCCATTTGTAAAAATGGATTGGCAATAGTGACTCGGTAACCGAGCTTTTGCTGCAACAATTTGGCAAGCCCAGGAATATTGGCATTCCCACCTGCTAGTAAAATATGGTCAATTTCATTGAATTGTGATGAAGAGAAGAAAAATTGTAGAGATCTAGCTGCTTGCTGCACGACAGCATCAAGAAATGGCTCTAAGACTTCAATATCATAATCATCTGGTAAAGAGCGCTCTTTTTTAGCCCGTCCCGCTTCTTCTAAAGACAAACCATAACGGCTTTGAATTTCCAAAGTAAGCTGTTTACCACCAAAGACTTGTTCACGGGTATAAATGATTTTGCCACTTTGCATAACCGATAATGTGGTCATGGTATGGCCGATATCTAAAATCCCAATGGTATTTGCACCCATTGGCAAGCTATCAGCAAATACACTAAAAGCACGCTCGACAGCATAACTTTCTACATCAGCAAGCTTAGGAGTTAAGTCCACCAGTTCCAGTACTTCTACTCGTGTTTCAACATTTTCTGTTCTTGTTGCAACTAAAAGTACATTCACGCGGTTTGGATTAGGCAGTCGATCTGGTAAAACCTCAAAATCAAGGCTCACTTCATCCAAAGGGAACGGTATATACTGCTCCGCATCTAATCGAATCTGAACTTCTCGTTCATCATCATTCATATCTGCATCCATTTCGATGGTTTTATGAATAACCGTCGATGTTGGAACAGCAATTGCAGCGTTACTGGTTTGGGGATTTGCTAAATTCATCGCCCGTTCCAAAGCTTCTGCAACTGCCTCTGGATTCAAGATATTTTTTTCAACTACACTGTTCTCGGGTAAAGGCATCAAAGCATAGCTTTCCACCAAATATTTACCGTTCTTAACAGAGAGCTCTAACAACTTAACAGAAGTCGAACTAATATCGACACCCATTAACCCCTTATTCGGTTTACGATATAACCTGAGCACACTATTGTCCTATTATTTTTTTATCCCCAAAAAAAATTACAAACCAATAATCTAGGTCTTTATTTTTACACGGATACAATATCTCATCTAACAATCCGCATGTCTAAAGGCTATACTGACCACAATTAGTTTGTATTCGATCTTATTAAAGCTTACTTATCATGAAAAAGCTATCCAGTTTGGGCTTCGTGCGTCCAATTTTTTTGATCATTATTATTATCTTAGTCTCACTTCCGATGGGCTTTTATGGCATGTATCTCTATATCGCCCCATCGCTCCCAGAAATGAGTTCACTAAAAAAAGCTCCGCTTTTAAAACCACTACAGGTCTACACATCAGATAATCAACTGATTGCCGAGTATGGTGGTAAGCTGTCTATTCCGGTTGAATACAAACAAATTCCTCCTGCTTTTATTCATGCATTTTTAGCAGCAGAAGACTCTTCTTTCTTTGAACATAGCGGGATCAGTTTTAAGGGTTTAGGGCGTGCTTTAAGTGAAAGTGTGACTGGCTCTGATGTGCAAACTGGTGGTTCAACCATCACTATGCAGGTTGCAAAGAACTATTATTTGAGTCCAGAAAGAACATTAAAACGCAAAATAACCGAGATCTTTTTGGCTCGAAAAATTGAGCAAAATTTATCCAAAGAAGAAATTCTCAGTCTCTATGTGAATAAAATCTTCTTAGGAAAAAATGCTTACGGTATCGCAGCAGCAGCCAAAATTTATTACAACAAAAGTATTAATGAACTCAGCATTGCTCAAATGGCAATGATCGCAGGTTTACCAAAAGCGCCTTCTAAATACAACCCTGTGGTTAATCCAGAGCGTGCACTTGAAAGACGTAACTGGATTTTAGGTCGTATGTTACAGCTGGGTTATATCTCTCAAGCAGAATATCAAAAAGCTGTAGCTGAACCGATCAACCTCAACATGCCCAATCGAGATCTAAATAATATTCACCCTTATGCAGGTGAAATGGTTCGTTCAGAACTCGTAAAGCATTTTGGCGAACAAGCAATTGATTCTGGCTATAAAGTCTATACAACCATCAATGCTAAACGCCAAGCGGTTGCAGAGAAATCTGTGCAAGATGGTCTTGAAGCTTATGACCGTCGTCATGGCTGGCGCGGTGCTGAAGCACACGACAAACCATTAAGTGAATTTAGAGCATATGCTAACACCTACCCTGCACAAGTTACTAAGGTAAATAGCAGCTCTTTTGAAGCATTAATGCAAGATGGTACAACGGTTACTGTACAGTGGTCAGGTATGTCATGGGCCCGCCCCTATCGCAATGCGAATAGTGTAGGTGGTGCTCCTTCCCGTGCATCTCAAATTGTTCAAGTTAAAGATATCGTTCGCTTACGTCCAAATGATGCAAAAACAGCATGGTCTTTAGTTCAGGTTCCAAAAGTTCAAGGTCAACTTATTGCGATTAACCCGAATGATGGTTCAATTGAAGCAATTGTAGGTGGTTATAACTTCTATCAATCGAAATTTAACCGTGCTTTGCAAGGCTGGCGCCAACCAGGTTCGACGATTAAACCTTTTGTTTATGCGTTGGCACTAGAACGCGGTATGACACCGTACAGTATGGTTAATGATAGTCCTATCACGATTGGTAAGTGGACACCGAGAAACTCAGACGGTCGTTATTTAGGGATGATTCCATTACGCCGTGCGTTGTATTTATCTCGTAACACCGTATCTGTACGTCTTTTACAGACAGTCGGTATTGAACGTACTCGACAGTTATTTATGGATTTTGGTTTACAAGAAGATCAAATTCCACGTAACTACACCATTGCCTTAGGTACGCCTCAAGTTTTACCAATTCAAATGGCAACGGGATATTCGACTTTTGCCAATGGCGGCTACCGCATTCAACCGCACTTTATTCAACGTATTGAAGATGCATACGGTAAAGTGATTTATGAAGCTAAGCCAGAGTATGCATGTATTCCATGTATTAACGCACCTGACACAACTGATAACGAGCAGAAAGCTACGACAACAGACGATGAAGTGATTGAAGTTACTAATAAAGATGTAGAGCAGAAAGAAAAGGCAGCTAAGCAACTTAATCTTAAACAGACTGATAAAGCAAACAGTGAATATCGTCAGGCACAGCGTATTTTAAAATCAAGTTCTGCTTATGACATGGCTAATATTTTACGAGACGTTATTGAACATGGTACAGGCCGTGCCGCGCTTAAAATTGGTCGTAATGACTTAGGCGGTAAAACAGGTACAACCAACGATGCAAAAGATGCATGGTTTGCTGGCTTCAACGGCAAGTTAGTTACTGTGACGTGGGTTGGATTTGACCAACCGACGACACTAGGTCGTCGTGAGTATGGTGGTATTGCTGCATTACCGATCTGGATTAACTTTATGGGTCAAGCATTGCAAGGTACACCATCAGCTTGGGTTCGCCTCGACAAAGATGCTCAAGCACCTATTTCACGTGACAAAAATCAAGCAGTAGTAGAAGTTAGCGATAAGAAAACCTATCGCGCGGCTCCACCATTGGCTCGTCCACTATATCGCCCAGCACCACCGCAACCGAAGCTCAACAATAATAATGACTTTGCCGATTTACCTGGTGAAGAAATTGTTATTCCGTCAAAAGCTGCGCCTCCTGCTATGAAACCTTCACAGGAACCCGCGCCTAAGCGAGAAAAAGATGAACTAGAAAATCTGATTAATCAGATTGAATAAATAATAAAAAAGCCATCGTTAGATGGCTTTTTTTGGGCTTTAAAAATAGTCTATTAGCTAGCTTCTTTATTACGCTTCTGAAAGACATAAATTTGAAAAGAGGCCGTTACTTCTAATTGCGGCTGCTGCTCTAACTGCAAACGACGCTCGGGAGAAGCTTTATAAGCATAAGGCGTCATAGCAATTAGATTTTTTAAGGACTGCTGATCCAGCACAAAAGGGGCATCAATAATTTGCTCTTGCTTGAGTTCAAACAAATCTTGCAACTGCTCTACAAACTTTTCTGGCGTGTGAGGGTTAACCTGTTCAAATAAAGCTTCACGCATTGCATATAAATGTTCAGAGGCAGGCGTGACAACAATTAAATAGCCATCATCTTTTAGAACACGCGCAATTTCTGCTTGTGGAATTGGGCTAAACAAACTGGTACATGCATCCATGCTTTGATCGAGTACAGGTAAAGTCGCACCAGTTCCCACGACCCAAGTCACCTCATTATTGAGCTTTGCTGCACGCTGCACCGCATTTTTTGCAATATCAACACCAACACACTGCTCAACCACTTGCTGCATGGCACTTGTGTAATAGCCTTCACCACAACCAATATCAAGTACGGTTTTTACATCAAGTTGTTTTAATAAAGCCACTACAGCATGTTGTAAGGGTTGGTAATAACCGCCTTGTAAAAAAGCTCGTCTCGCATCGACTGACTCTGGCGTATCTCCGGGGTTTTTACTGTGTTTATGTTGCACAACATGTAAATTAACATAACCTTGTTTAGCGACATCATAACTATGCCCTTGTCCACATCGCCAAGTTTTTTCATTTAAATCCAGAGATTGACGGCACACAGGACACATTAAAATTTGCTTAGTCACTTTTAATTATTCTCTTGTTCTTTTTGCTGTAAATAAGTCTTTGCCTGCATTCCCACAAATGTACGCCCCGCATTTGTTCCGTTAATCCATTCATCTACTTGAAATAAATCAAACAGACCAACCTTGACTAAAGTTGGAATTGCGATCTTTAATTCCTCTTCAATCTGTCCTCTTTGCCCTGCATTATATAATTCAATATTATGCAACATTGTAGCGACAGTTCCTGTTTGTACCTGGCTTCCATCTTTAAGTACGACCTGAGGTAACACCTCACCCTCACCAACCACTTTTTGATTAATTACAGATAATTGGTCTAGACCAGCAACTTTTGTCATTCATCTCTCCAATAAAAAAAGCCAGTAGAACTGGCTTTATATTGACACTAAAATAAGATCTATCGCAATTTTAAAGTCATTAGACCTAAAACTACTAATATAATTGTAATAATCCAAAAACGAATCACAACTTGGGTTTCTTTCCAGCCCTGCTTTTCATAGTGATGATGCAACGGCGCCATTAAGAATACGCGTTTATTACGCATTCGCAGCGATCCAATTTGCAAGAAGACAGATACTGCCTCCATTACAAACACACCACCCATAATCGCAAATACGATTTCTTGGCGTACCATGACAGCAATTGTTCCAAGCATCGCGCCTAAAGCTAAAGCGCCAACATCACCCATAAAGATTTGGGCAGGGTGCGCGTTATACCAAAGAAATGCTAAACCTGCGCCAATCATGGCAGAGCAGATCACAACAAGCTCAGAGGTATATTTCACATATGGAATATGTAAATAGTTAGCAAAACGGATGTCACCAGACAAGTAAGCAAATACACCTAAGCCCGTAGCCACCATTACAACAGGCATGATCGCCAAGCCATCTAAACCATCGGTTAAGTTAACTGCATTAGAAGCACCATTAATCACCAGATAGGTAAATACAATAAATGCCAAGCCTAAAGGAACAATTGAGAGTGGAATTGAAAGATTCTTAAAGAAAGGAATCAATAAATCCAGCATATTTGCAGTATGGTCTGCATTGGACTGTTGAGTTGCGATTAAATATAACGCAATACCAGCACCAAGGGATGCAACAGAAGTCCAGAAAAACTTCTTACGTGCAGGTAAACCTGCATTGTCTTTATAGCGAATTTTAATCCAGTCGTCTGCCCAACCTACAGCACCGAACACAACCATTACACCAAGCACAATCCAGACATAAGGGTTAGATAAATCAGCCCAGAGTAAAGTACTAATCCCAATTGAAAGCAGAATTAAAATCCCGCCCATCGTTGGTGTACCCATCTTTTTAGCATGATTTTCAGGAGCAAATGAACTTACTGCCTGACCGTATTTTAACGCTTGTAATTTACGAATCATGATCGGTCCGAGGACCAAACCAATGGTCAGGGACGTTAATACACTGAGTAAAGAACGTAATGTTAAATAACGAACGACCTGAAACGAACTGTGATAGCCCGCAAGTTGTTCAAACAACCATAACAGCATTTAAAGTTTCTCCATCAAATCAGCCATCAACGTTTCCATATGAGTAAAGCGAGAACCTTTAAACAGGAAACTCATGGACTGGGGTTGATGTGTTTGGATTAGATTGATTAGAAATGGAAGCGCCTCAGCTTGTGTCTGAAATGCTTTCACTTTATTGGAATGAGAGTCTGCACCCTCGAGAGCGGCTGAAGCAAACTGCCCAACTGCAATAATATGATCTAAAGGAAGCTGAGCGAGATCATGACCTAAATCATGATGCTCTTGCCAACTGCTATCTCCCAACTCACCAATATCACCCATTACCATCACTTTTATGCCTTGTTGCTGCAACAATACTTGCGCAGCAGCACGCATAGAATTTGGATTGGCGTTGTAAGTATCATCAATAAATAAGTAAGGAGATTTTTGAATAAAGTTTAGACGACCTTTAGCACCCTGAGCTTGCTCTAAGCCTTGAACAATATCTTCAAGTCCAATACCAAGCGCCAAAGCAAAGGCTACAGCCGCAGTTGCATTTTGCACATTATGCTCACCTGCAAAAGGGAGTTTAACGGCACTCATCCCTTGCGGCGTATGTAGGGTAAAATTTGTTGATTGAGGCAATAAATCAATATCTGTTGCATAAATGTCGCCCCCTACACCAAATGTAGAAATGCGATGTGCTTGCGCAGCTTTATGAATTTCAGCCGTAAAGTCATCTTGTTGTGGAACGATTGCAACGCCATTTGGTAAAATATGACGATAAATTTCTGATTTAGCGCGGCAAATACCTTCACGCCCACCAAATTCACCCAAATGAGCTGTCCCAATATTTAAAATGCCCGCAACATGAGGCTGAACCAACTTAGAAGTATAATCAATTTCACCCTGATGACTTGCACCCAACTCCATCACCGCATATTGATGTTCCTTGCGAAGCTCTAACAGCATCATTGGTACACCAAGGTCATTATTTAAATTACCACGGGTGATTAGTGTCGGTGCTAAGCGCGATAATATACTTCCCAACATTTCTTTAGCTGTGGTTTTACCGCTACTACCTGTTAAAGCAATCACTTTTAGTTGTGTATTTTGCTCACGGCGATAAGCGCCAAGTTGCCCGAGAGCCAAGCGAGTGTCGGCAACAACTAGTTGGGCAATATCTACATCTAAAGGGCGTTCAACAATTGCGATTTGACAACCATTCGCTGCAACCTGAGCTACAAAGTCGTGCGCATCAAAACGTTCACCCTTAAGTGCTAAAAAAACATCCCCAGTTTCCGCATGACGTGAGTCCGTCAAAATACGTTTAATTTCAGTTTGAGGGATCTGGTCTTTATGCCAGTAGCCCTGTGTTGCCTGTTGTAATTGCTGAGCTGTCCACGGTTCCAAAGGCACGGTACTGGTGGTTGAAGTATGCATAATTTGTCCTATTGTGCAGGGTAAGCAGCGTCTACAGTATGGTGTTGCGCAGCAATCGCTGATTGAACTTCAACAACATCATCGAACCAGTGACGCACACCATTAATTTCTTGATAGTTTTCATGACCTTTACCAGCAATAACAACAATATCACCAGCCTGAGCCTGCTGTGCAACAAATTTAATTGCTTCACGGCGGTCATGAATTTCATGCATACGGTGCCCTGAAAAATCGATTCCTTGCTTCATGTCAGCAAAAATTTGTTCAGGGTCTTCAGTTCTTGGGTTATCTGAAGTCAAAATAATCGGATTTGCGCCATCTAAAGCCGCTTGAGTCATTAGTGGACGTTTCCCACGGTCACGATCTCCACCACATCCGAATACCGCCCAAAGCTGATTAGATACATGACGTTTTAGAGTTTTAAGCACCTGAATCAAAGCATCTGGCGTATGCGCATAATCCACAACAAATAAACGCTCACCATCACGAATGACCTGCATCCGTCCCGGCGCACCAATCAATTGAGGGACAAAAGCGACTAATGCTTCTAAATCAAAACCTGCTTGCTCAGCAGCAATAAGTGCTGCAATCAAGTTTTCGACATTGAAATGTCCCAATAATGGACTTTGAACAGCAAAAGAACCTTGCTGGCTGACTAAATTAAAAGTCGCCCCTGCCAAACTGTAACTTAGGTCACTAATATAATAATCTGCTGTATTTTGAGTAAGCGAATACGTCAGAATCTTTGGCTGAGCAGGATTTTGTTTTGCTGCATTTATCATTAGAGCAGCATACTCATCATCCCGATTAATAACAGCCACTTTTAAAGAGCTGAAGCGGAATAAAAGAGCCTTAGCTTCAGCATAAGCCTCTAAAGTGCCATGATAATCCAGATGATCACGGCTCAAATTGCTATAAACGGCAATTTCAATAGCACAACCATTTAAACGGCCCTGCTCCAAACCATGTGAGCTTGCTTCCAAAGACGCAAAAGTTGCACCTTGTTTAGCATAGTCATGTAATGCATTTTGTAATTGTAAAGCATCAAGTGTGGTATGCGTTGATGGCTTTAAGTCTGGCAAAATACCATTACCTGTTGTACCCATCACTGCACATTGCTGTTGTTGCGAACTAATTAACTCAGCAATTAGACGTGAAATTGTTGTTTTACCATTTGTGCCTGTCACTGCAACAATACGTGCTGGTGCAACTGGATCTATCTGCTGCAAATAACGCTGTTGCCATTCACCCATACGTTGACGCACATCAGGACATACCCACTCATTTTCCAAACCCAACTCAGTCTCGCTAATGATAGCAAGTGCACCATTGGCTAAAGCTGACTCAGCAAATATACGCGTTTTTTCAGGTTGGCTATAACTGGTCAAGGCGATAAAGATTTGGCCTGACTCAACCTTACGGCTGTCTAAACTAAAGCCATGAAAAGGCTGCTTAGACCACTGTGCATCAATCTCGACTGGATTAATTTCTTGAAAAGAAACAGACATAGCTTACCTGCGAATAGGGTTTTCTGGAGTATCAAGGGGCTTATCAAGCGGTACGTTCATTAAGCGCAATGATTCTTGCATAATGCGTGCAAAAACAGGGGCAGCAACCAAACCACCGTAATAACGGCCTTGCGGGTTTTCAACTACAACAATAACTGCTAAACGCGGGTCACTAATTGGAGCTACACCAGCAAATAAAGCACGGTATTCATTATTTGAATAACCTTTACGGTCTGCACGAAGTTTATGCGCCGTACCAGTTTTACCACCCACGCGATAACCCGGAATATTAGCTTGTTTTGCAGTACCACCAGGCATCGTCACCTGCTCTAGCATAAGCAAAACCTGATCGGCAATTTTTGGAGCTAGAACTTGTTCACCTTTAGGTGCCTGATCTAACTTATGTAGGCTTAAAGGCATTTTCTCGCCATGATTTGCAAGCATTGCATAGCCTTGCGCCAACTGGAGAATAGTCGCATTTAGACCATAACCATAAGCCATGGTACCAATTTGGGAAGAATTTAATTTACTTGCCGGTAGCACCAAACCTGAGCTTTCACCCGGGAACTTCACAGCCGAACGTTTACCAAAGCCAGCGCGATTAAAGAAGCTCGGCAATGTTTGCTTTGGAAGCGACAATGCAATTTTTGCAGAACCCACGTTTGAAGACTTGATAATTACGCCACTTACAGTTAATGCGCCATAATTATGAGTATCACGAATTGTATGCCAACCTAAACGCATTGAACCCGGAGAAGTGTTTACAATCGTATTTGGCGTATATTGTCCAGTTTCCAGTGCCGCAGAAACAGTAAATGGCTTCATGGTTGAACCTGGTTCGAACATATCAATCGCACCGCGGTTACGCATGGCATCTTTATTAGATAAACCGTTTTTGTCATTTGGGTTATATGACGGCCAACTGGTCATTGCCAAAATTTCGCCAGTTTTAACATCTACAGCAATAGCTGTTGCCGAACGAGCGTTATTTGCAACACCAGCAGCTGTTAATTCACGGTACATAATGTACTGCAAACGGGAGTCAATACTTAAAGTGATGTTTTCGCCCGGTTCACCCTCACGAATAACCTCTGAAACTTTTAGACGGTTTCCGCGCTTATCACGAATAATTTTTTGCTCACCATCCACACCCGACAGCTGTTTATTGAGCTGCATTTCCAAGCCTTCAATCCCTTGGCCTTCACTGTTGGTTAAACCAATAATCTGGGCATTTGGCTGTGGTTGAGGATAATAACGCTTATACGTTTTCTCGGCATATACCCCTTGAAAGTTACCCTTCGTAATGAGGTCTGCCTGTTGCGGCGGTATTTCTTTCTTCAAAACCAGATAACGAGAACGCGGTCGTGCATTCATCTGTTTTTTAAGATCAGCACGGTCTAAACCAACAACATCCGCCAACTCATCAAGATTCAAATTTTTATCGGGTAATTGTCTTTTTAATTTACGATTATTCGGATCTTTCTTTAATTCTTCTGTAATTTGATCATATAAGTGCTTCGTATCGAAATAATCACGTGGATCCATTACGATTTTCATGATTGGTGTACTAATTGCCAAAGGCACCCCGTGGCGATCACTAATCACGCCACGCATGGCTTCCACACGCTCAGTACGCAAAATATTGGCATTGGCCTTGTTTTGTAAAAAATCCTTATTAATTACTTGTACATAAAATGCACGTGCAATTAAAACAACAAAACAGAGCAGCACCACTGCCCAGAGCAGATAAAACCGCCACATATCAAATGCAAGAGTTGGTTTTTCCGAAATAGACTGCTGTTTTTTCCGTGTTTGTTTTGTTCGCTTATCTACCATACAGCAAGGCCTTACTTATTTTGCTCTGAGGTCATTGGTAAAGAAATTACCACCGTTTCTGCAGCCGGTGGAGAAAACATCCGTAGCTGAGTTACAGCACGCGTACCAATCTGTGCTGTTGCACCAAAGGTTTGTTGCTCAATGAGCAAACGCCCCCATTCAGCATTGAGATCATCACGTTCACGCATATAAGAGCTAAGCTCTCTATAATCATGACGATATTCAAATACTTGAAATACCACCATCATGGCACTTATAAAAACAAGCGCCACCAATACTGTATACACAACAACTTTTTTCACCACTTTGTTTTCTGTGGTTGCGATTTCATCACTGCTTTTCATTACGCGCCTTTTTCTTCCAAGCGTTCAGCAACCCGAAGCCATGCACTACGTGAACGAGGGTTCGCTTTTACTTCTTCTTCACTCGCACGAACCCGTGAAATTTTCTTTAATCTTCTTGTATCTACCCGCTGCTCAGGCATTCCCCAACCGAAATCTTCTGCTAACGTAGATTCTTTTTGAATAAACTGCTTAATCAGTCGGTCTTCAAGAGAATGGAAACTAATAACAGACAAACGTCCTTCTGGTTTTAGTAAGTCTACAGCTTGCGGCAAAAACAGTTCAATATCTTCTAGCTCTTTATTAATAGCAATTCGAATGGCCTGAAATGCACGTGTCGCTGGATGCTTATGTTTTTCCCATTTTGGATGAGCGGTTTTAACAACTTCCGCCAATTGAGCGGTCGTTTCTAGTTTTCCAGCTAGTTTAATGGCTTTAGCAATACGTCGACTATAACGCTCTTCACCATATTGATAAATAATATTTGCTAATTGTTCTTCTTCAATTTTAAGTAACCACTCAGCCGCAGTTAAACCCTTAGAATTATCCATTCGCATGTCCAACGGACCATCTTGCATAAAGCTAAAACCACGCTCAGCCTGATCAAGTTGAGGAGATGAAACCCCTAAGTCAGCCATAATTCCATCAACACTCATCACGCCAATTTCCTGCATCTTCTCTTTGATATCAGCAAAACTGGCATGAATGATGGTAAATCTTGGATCTTCTTGTGCCAAAGCAGCAGCAACTTCCAATGCTTGAGGGTCTTTATCAAATGCATACACTCGTGCATTTTCATCAAGTTTGGAGAGCAATAAACGTGTATGCCCGCCTCTTCCGAAGGTTGCATCGATATACACCCCTGTTGTGCGATCTGCCAATAAGCTCTCAACGGTCTCAAAAAGTAAGACAGAAATATGCGACATAGGTGTTAAATCATTGCGTAAAAATGTAACTGCACATTATCACCTTGTTTATGACCAACACCAAACTGCTTTTTGTAGGAAAATATTAATTTTTCATAGATAAAACCGTTTTGTTAGCATTTTTTAAGCAAAAAAAGAAAGCAAGCTAACCTTTTTAAGTTTGCTTGCTTTCTTTATGAATATTTATCTTTTAAATTTTCTTTTTGAACTACTGTTTTTAGGTAATTTTATTTACTGCTTCCCATCATAAATTTGATCAAAGACAGCTCCATTAGCAAAGTGAGTTTTCTGAGCTTTCGCCCAGCCACCAAACACATCATTAATGGTAAATAATTTAATTTTTGGGAATTGTGCTGCATATTTTGCTGCCACTTGAGCATTACGTGGTCGGAAATAATGTTTAGCAGCCAACTCCTGCCCTAAAGGTGAATATAAAAAGTTCAAATAGCCTTTTGCTAAAGTTCGATTCCCATCTTTATCAACGGTTTTATCTACAATTGCGACTGATGGCTCTGCCAAAATTGAAATTGATGGGTAAACAATTTCATATTTGTCTTTATCAGGTCCTTTCGTTGCCAATAAAGCTTCGTTTTCCCAAGATAATAAAACATCACCAATGCCACGTTCGGCAAATGTTGTTAGCGAACCGCGTGCTCCCGAATCAAGTACTTTTACATTGTGATAAAGCTTTTTAACTAACTCACGAGCTTTAGCATCATTACCACCCGGTTGTTTTAAGGCATAACCCCACGCAGACAAATAAATCCAACGAGGTGCGCCACCTGTTTTAGGGTTAGGGGTGATAATTTCAACACCTGGTTTTGTTAGATCATTCCAGTCACGTATATTTTTAGGATTGCCTTTTCGTACTAGAAATACAACAGTAGAAGTATAAGGCGCAGAATTATTCGGAAATTCTTTTTGCCAATTCGGCTGGATAAAGCCTGCTTTCACAATCTCATCAATATCATTAGCTAACGCTAACGTTACAACATCAGCTTCTAAACCCGTAGCCACCGCCCGAGCTTGTTTACCAGATCCACCATGTGACTGTTTAAATTCAACATCCTGCCCTGTGCGTTGTTTCCAGAACTTACCAAAAGCCTGATTATATTCTTGATAAAACTCTCGGGTCGGATCATAAGAAACGTTTAAAAAAGAGGTAGCGGCTTGAGCTGCTGTTACCGCCATTCCCAAATACACAGCTACAGCCATTATTGATATTTTTTTCATTTACAAAATCCATCATTGGTTTTAGTTTTACTATATTTTTAATTTTATAATTTACAATCAATTACTTATATTAATATATTTTTTATTAATCTCTTTAAAATATATAGATTAAGATGTCTAAGTTATTTCATTTTTGAAAAGTTTTGTAATTATTCTTACAACTTAATGAGGGCCTTCACTTTATCTACACATTAATTTGTTAAATAATGAAGCGCAAAGGATACATATGGCCTACATTTGGGTCGACCAGATCAAAATATAGATAATTTTTGTAAAAAGTGTGACACAGTTCCACTTTTTTATTAAGATTTATGTTTAAATCGTAGCATTACCGTAATTTTACATTTCGTTAAACTCAAAAAATAGATGAAATGTAATGAACAGAGGGGATGATTAATAATGAAAATTCATTATGGAAAAGCGTTAAGCTTAAGTTTGGTGCTGGGTTTGGCATCACAGTTTTCTGCAGCAGCAGTACTTAAAGATACTCCAAACAAAACTGGGGCAGATAAGCAGACTTCGCTTATTGAAAAAGCTTTAGATCAACAGAAACGCAATCCTATTGTATTACCTTCTACAGATGATGAGCTTAAAGTACTCAATACTATTCGCGTTACACCGACTCAAAATTTTCTCGCTGCTCAGCATGAACGTTTTTCACGTTTTGTTCAGGCAATCTTTCAGCCGCATGCTTCTTAAAATCTGAAACATCCCCTCTTCGTTTCAGTTTTAGCCCAGTCTGATGTTAAATAAAACGTCAGAATACTGGGCTTTTTCGTTATAATAGTTTCAATTTTTATTTTGACCTATTACCTATGAAAGTTCGTACTCGTATTGCACCTTCCCCTACTGGTTTTCCTCATGTCGGCACCGCCTACATCGCCTTATTTAATATGTGTTTTGCGAAACAACATGGCGGAGAATTTATTTTAAGGATTGAAGATACAGACCAACTTCGCTCTACACCAGAGTCTGAAAAAATGATTTTGGATTCATTGCGTTGGTTAGGCCTAAATTGGTCTGAAGGTCCAGATGTGGGGGGGCCTCATGCACCGTATCGTCAATCTGAACGTATGGGAATTTATAAGCAATACGCATTAGAACTTGTTGAAAAAGGTCATGCTTTTTATTGTTTTGCTACAGCTGAAGAACTAGACCAGATGCGTGCAGAACAACAAGCACGTGGTGAAACACCAAAATATGACGGTCGTGGGTTAAAACTTTCTCAAGAAGAAGTGACACGTCGCTTGGAAGCGGGCGAACCACATGTCATCCGTATGAAAGTACCTGAAGAAGGTATTTGTAAGTTTAATGACTTATTACGCGGAGAAGTTGAAATTCCTTGGGCGCAAGTCGACATGCAAGTTCTTCTTAAAAATGATGGATTACCAACTTATCATTTGGCCAATGTCGTTGATGACCATTTAATGGAAATCACTCATGTATTGCGTGGTGAAGAATGGCTTCCATCTGCACCGAAACATCAGTTGCTTTACCAATATTTTGGCTGGGAAATGCCAACGCTCTGCCACATGCCATTATTGCGTAATCCAGATAAATCAAAATTATCTAAACGTAAAAACCCGACATCAATTAACTACTACCGCGATATCGGTGTATTACCAGAAGCCTTGCTAAACTATTTAGGCCGTATGGGTTGGTCAATGCCGGACGAAAAAGAAGTGTTCACGCTACAAGACATGATGGATAACTTTGATATTCAACGTGTATCACTCGGCGGACCAATTTTTGATGTTGAAAAATTGAACTGGCTTAACGGTCAATGGATCAAAGGTTTAACCCCTGGCCAACTGTTAGACCGTTTATTAACTTGGAAGAGTGATCGTAGCACTTTAGAAGATATCGCTGCTGCCATTCAACCACGTATTAATTTACTTTCAGAAGCTGTAAATTGGGCTGGTTTCTATTTTAACCATATGCCACAAATTACCGCTGAAATGTTTGAAAGTAAAAAATTGACCTATGAACAGGTTCGTCAAAGTCTGCAATTTGCAATTTGGCGTCTTGAAGGCCAGTTTACTTGGAATAATGACACTGTTAGCCAAACCCTAATGGATCTTGCGAACCAGATGGATATTAAATTACGCGATTTCATGCCAGCGTTCTTTATCGCAATTGCAGGTTCAACCAGCTCAACACCTGTAATGCAGTCAATGGTCACTCTTGGACCTGATTTAACTTTCGCTCGTTTACGTCGCGCTTTAGAAATTGTGGGTGGACCAAGCAAGAAAGAAGTTAAAAATTGGGAAAAACTCAATGAGAGCTTAAAATTGCCGAAAAATGAAGCAACTAGCGAAGTTTAATTCATTTTTTAGTTGACGTGTGAGTGCATTCAACCTAATATTGCGCTCACACAAACTGGGGTCATAGCTCAGTTGGTAGAGCGCTACAATGGCATTGTAGAGGTCAGCGGTTCGATCCCGCTTGACTCCACCACGCTCCTTTGTGTTTGCCTCATCAAGTCCCTATCGTCTAGAGGCCTAGGACATCGCCCTTTCACGGCGGTAACCGGGGTTCGAATCCCCGTAGGGACGCCATATTCTGCTTTAAAAATTATTAAAAGACTCTATCGTCACCTTACTGTTTATTCTTTATCTCTTTCTAGATTGCACATTTGTCTATTTTATCTAAAATAGCGTCTTTCTTAATTCTCTCAATGTGTAATATGCAGCCATCTGACAATCAACTAGATGCTCATCAGCATCAGAACAGTACTGCACCTTTAAAAAGAGCCATGAATACTCGCCATCTTGTTATGCTATCACTAGGCGGGGCAATCGGAACTGGTTTATTTTTAGGTTCAGGGGAAGTCATTTCACAAACTGGAGCTATTGGCGCAATTATTGCCTATATTCTTGGTGGCGCGATCGCTTATATGGTCATGCTTTGCCTAGGAGAGCTTGCTGTACACATGCCTGTTTCTGGCTCTTTTGGTGCCTATGCCAAAAAATATATTAGTCCTAGTACAGGCTATATGATTTCTTGGATGTACTGGCTGACCTGGACTGCAACGCTTGGAACTGAATTCACAGCCGCAGCATTACTCATGCAGGAATGGTTCCCACATATTTCAATGTGGATCTGGACAATTGTTTTTGCAATCACTATTTTTGGTTTAAATATTAGTTCAACCCGCATTTTTGCTGAGTCTGAGTTTTGGCTAGCTCTTATTAAAGTCATTACCGTTATTGCTTTTATTGTGCTCGGCCTATTAGCAATTTTTGGTTTAATTCCTTTTCATGGTAGCCAAACTGCACCGCTATTTAGCAATCTTACAGCTCAAGGCTGGTTCCCACACGGTTTAATTCCTATTTTTACCACCATGCTAATTGTTAACTTTGCTTTCTCAGGCACTGAATTAATTGGCGTAGCAGCAGGTGAAACCAAAGATCCGGCTCAGAATGTACCCAAAGCAATTAACGCTGCGATTTGGCGCCTTCTTATTTTCTTTGTCGGAACCATTATTGTTATTAGTGCTTTGCTTCCCTTCCAGCTTGCAGGTTTAGGCAGTGAAAGCGTAAGTAGTAGTCCTTTCGTTACCGTATTTAATTATATTGGCATTCCCTATGCAGATGACATTATTCGGTTTGTAATTATTACAGCTCTGCTTTCGGCAGCAAACTCAGGACTTTATGCCGCTTCACGTATGATGTGGTCACTGTCAGAACAAAAATTATTACCTAGCGTATTTGCTACGCTCTCAAAAAGTGGAACACCTATTGTTGCCTTAGTTGTAACAATGTTTGGAGCAATTCCAGGCTTGTTATCAGAGCAATTTGCCCCAGAGACTATTTTTAAAAATCTGCTTGGTGTTGCAGCATTTACTATGGTTATTGTCTGGATGAGCATTTGTTTAAGTCAATTTAATTTCCGTCGCCAATGGTACAAATCTGGCCATACAGTTAAAGACTTACAATATGCTGCTCCATTATTTCCTATCGTCCCAATTTTAGGTTTTATTTTCTGCTTTATTACGTGTTTAAGTATGGCAGCAGACCCTGAAATGCGTGCTGGTTTCGTAGGCTGCCTTATTTTTACAGCTTTATGTTATGTCAGCTATTTTATTTTTTACCGCAATAAAGTCTAAACCACTCTTATTCAATGAAAGTGTAGCAAAAAGCTACACTTTTTTTTGTCTGCATACTGGTTTTATATAACATACCGTTGTAGATTAAAATTTATATTAAAAACAATTCCTTGTATAGAATGAAAATTATATTTATCCACGGGATGAATCAACAGAATTACACAGCACATCGCTTGAAAGAGCATTGGTTAAAAGTATTTAAGCTCGGTCTAAAACAGATGCCTTGCAAAGTTAACGTGCGCGATCTTCATATTCATATGCCATTTTATGGCGATCTGATGACTAAATATCAATTAAGCAATCAATTAAATCCTAATACTTTATTACCTAAGTCTTTTTTAAATAATTATTTACCCATTCAATTACATCGCAACAATCCTCCAGCTAAAGAACACACTCCATTTATTCCCTTATTGTCGCCATCAACGGATCAAGCTGAAAAAAGCTTTTCAGAACGACTCTATCTGACTTCTCAGCTCGTAAAGGATCGAGTACTCAAAGAATTGGTTGTTCTTTTAAACAACTTTCCAAAATTGCATGAGAGTTTGATACAGCAGTTTCTGATTGAAACTTATATGTACTTATCTAATCCTGAATTTATGCAAGAAGTGAATGAGCGAATTTTAAAGAAAATGCGAGAAGATGATGATTATATTGTCGTTGCGCACTCTCTCGGCTCAGTCATTGCCTATCGGCTATTTTCAGACCCATCTTATCAATTTTCAGTTAAACGATTTATAACTTTAGCGTCCCCTTTATCTTTTCGCGTCATTCAAAGTAAGCTCCCGAGCCCAATTGCCAGACCACCCTGTATTCACGGTGAATGGTTTAATTTTTATTCTCAAGATGATTTTCTGACTGCATTTCCACTATCTGAGGCTCCTTTTAACTTTGATCCGCCTATTATTAATCAGAAAATTTTTACCTTCGCCAACCAGCCACATGAGATTTTAGGATATTTACAACATCCCTCCGTGATAAAGGCAATTATTGAACCTTTTCAGAAAAAAGAAGGCTAAATGTATATATTTTCTACAATTTGAGTTATTTTTAAGCGCTTGATAGCTTTTTTTAATATTTATTCAGAAAACTATTTGACACTTTTATTAAATCGACCTAATATACGCCCACCTCTGAAACGTCCCTATCGTCTAGAGGCCTAGGACATCGCCCTTTCACGGCGGTAACCGGGGTTCGAATCCCCGTAGGGACGCCAGTAATTTTTTCAGATGTATGCCTCATATAAGTCCCTATCGTCTAGAGGCCTAGGACATCGCCCTTTCACGGCGGTAACCGGGGTTCGAATCCCCGTAGGGACGCCAAATTCTAAAAAGCCACTGCATAATGTCAGTGGCTTTTTTCTTGCCTTAAAAATGAAAAATCAATCAATGATTAGCTTTTCATATGCCCCATTAGCTCGCAATGCCCACTTGCACTTCAAGGCGACCCGATTGTACCCGTAGTCCTCTAATTTCAAATTGATCTACCAATTGCTGGACCAACTCTCGGCTTTCTCTCAAAATATTCAAACCCGGTAAAATACTAAAATCAGTTAAACTCAGAAGCTTTTCAACCATCCATGAACGGTTATTAATAAAGTCAATAAATCCTGCTTGCTCTAGGTCAATAAACCACATACGGTGACCATCGCGCTGGATACCAGGAATATCACCAATCAAGTGATTAATGAGTGATGGAATCGGTAACATATTTACGACTTCAAAACCAACTCGACCAATACGGCGCACAGCCCAGTTTGATAACGTCCCCCCATGGCGGATCTGAACATCGAGGCTCTCATCCATTTGACGTAGGCGCAAAAATTTTTCCTGCCCAATACGACATTCCAATACTTTAAAATCTAAACTTAAACGATACATGAAACGATGGTAATGCCCATCGATCTCGACTTGGAAACTATCATTGCCACACTTGATTTTAATATCATCAATTTCAGAACGGTCGATGCGCTTACGAATTTGATTATTTAATAGCATTTCCGGTAAATACAGCGTTAAGGTACTCTTCCCCAAAAATGTACGTGCCATGATCAACGCGACTTGACGTGCAGTTTCACTGGTTTCAGACACCATATCTCGTACAGTACCTGCTGCCAGATTTGTCATTCCGACAACTCCACGTCTGGTGTGAGTGGTCACTTGGTCGAGCGCATCTAATGCAGCATCCGCGACCCCTGCAATATTACGTGTCGTATCACTAGCGAACCCGACCGCATCTTGGGCATGTTGCAATGTCTTATGCAGTAATCGACGAGATAATGACTGTTTTGCGGTATCGGGGGTATCTACAGCCGATGCTGTGGTTGTAGGCTTCGACTCATTGTCATCTTGTTGACCCAAGTCCCTCTCTCCTTTTTATATTTATTTCACATCCTATTTATGAGTATTTAAGCTCATTTATAGTGCTAATCACACTTCATTTTTCTGTAGATTAGCATGCTCTACAATATTATTTTATTTTTTATGTGTACGCATAAATCATCTGCTTTTTGTATTTCTTTGTTTATTCAAAATTAATTTTTTGCTAGCTCAAAGCACTTCATCTATATCTTACAAATTTTTTTCTTTTTCGACATTTCCGTTAGAATAGATTCAAACTAAATGTGGAGTTCCTATGCAATACCGTTGCCCTCAATGTCAAAGTGTTAAAATTATGCCTGTAAGCCAAGGCATTAACAGCGCAAAACCAGCAGTTCCTAAAAGCCTTGCTATCTTAATTCCTGCAATTTTTATGCTTTTACTCTTGGTTATTATTAGCATTTTTATGTGGATTTTTGGCAATGGTGCAAGCAGCTCTCTTCAAATTGCAACAGTAGTTGTTTTTGTTGTGACTGTAGGGGCAGGTTTTATGTTCTGGCGTGATTTACCAGACTTTAAACTGTCTATGCAAGCATTTATGCAGTCACAAAAACATTGGAAATGCCGTGACTGCAATAACGAGTGGGAAATCTAATCAATTATTCACATCAGTTTAATGCTGATGTGAATGTGCTTCGTCAGCATGTTCATGGGGAGCATGCTGGGCAGTGTGCTGACAGTTAATCTCCTCGTCATCTTCAATTTGCAAAGTAACCTCTGCAATCCCATGTTCATGAGATAGCATTTCAACTGCTTCATTATAAAGCCTTGTACGCTCTGCTTCTGGCGCAAATAAATGCACCGTTAAATGAATATTTTTAGACGTAATTGCCCATACTTTAAGTTGATGAATACTTTCAACGCCATTTAAAGAAAGTAGATCTGTACGTAATTTCTCAATATCCACTTCTTCTGGCACACCTTCGAGCAAAATATTAATGCTCTGTTTAAGCAAAATCCATGTTCTTGGTAATACCCAAAAGCCAATGAGTACGGCAATAAGCGTGTCAATCCAGTACCAGTTGGTGAAATAAATCATTATTGCCGCGATGATCACTCCTACCGAACCCAATGCATCGCTTAAGACCTCTAGATAAGCACCTTTAACATTTAGACTAGAGTTAGCGCCCGACATTAAAATTTTCATTGAAATGAGGTTAATTACTAAGCCAACCGTTGCCACAATAAGCATACCCACGCTTTGGATTTCAGGTGGCTTAGAGAACCGGATATAGGCCTCATATAAAATATAAACTGCCACTACAAAAAGCATGAGCGCATTAAATAAAGCAGCCAAAATTTCAAAGCGCTGATAGCCAAAAGTACGCTTATTATCAGCGGGACGTTTTGAAATTTGAATAGCAACCAAAGCAATGGCTAAAGCAGCGGCATCTGTAAACATGTGCGCCGCATCTGAGAGCAATGCCAAACTTTGCGTGATTAAACCCGCAATCACCTCAACAATTAAAAACGTTGTAGTAAGAGCTAAGGCAATTGTTAATTTTTTAGCATTACCTTCAGTCACTACAGCATGACTATGATCATGACCATGTCCACCCATTTTGCGGACTCCTTATTATTTATCTTTATGGTGAGGTAAAAGTAACAATGAATGCATCATTATTTTTACCTCTTTCAAACACTTTTTTGACTTAGATTCTGTAATCAAAAAAGATATCTCAAATCGATGACATTATGAATGCTCAGCGCTTTTCGCCTTACTTTCATTCATCCATCGATAAATAACTGGTAATAAAACCAAAGTTAATATCGTAGATGAAATAATGCCACCAATAACAACCGTTGCCAAAGGTCGTTGCACTTCTGCACCAGTTCCTGTTGCCAAAGCCATTGGAATAAAACCAAGCGAGGCAACACAAGCCGTCATGAGTACGGGTCTTAAGCGTAAGATCGCCCCATTCCAAGTTGCAGTTTGAATATCAAACTTTTCTCTAAGCTCTTTAATAAAACTCAGCATCACCAGACCATTCAAAACAGCAACACCCGATAAGGCAATAAAACCGACACCCGCCGACATTGAAAGTGGAATATCCCTCAGCCAAAGCGCGATAATGCCACCCGACAAAGCAAACGGAACGCCGCTAAACACCAACAGACTTTCTTTAATGTTATGGAATACAGCCATCAATAAAATGAAAATCATAGCAAGCGCCAATGGAACAACAATTTTCATTCGTGCAGCAGCTGAAGCTAGATTTTCAAACTGACCTCCATATTCCAACCAATACCCTGCTGGTAGTTGTTCTTTTGCGAGCGTTGTTCTTAGCTCTTGAACAAATGATCCTAAATCACGGCCTTCTACGTTAGCGGTAATAATGACACGGCGCTTACCATTTTCACGTCCTACCTGATTTAAGCCTGAGGTACGTTCAACTTTAGCCACATCTTGAAGCTGGATTAGACCACCATTTGGTAATTGAATCGGAAGTTGGGCTAAGTTTTGAATGGTACGTTGCTGATCCTCTAAACGAATTTCAAAATCGAATCGTCTATCGCCTTGTAAAATCTGCCCTACATTTTGTCCACCGACACTTGCTGCCACAATATCTTGAATGGCTTTGGCAGATAATCCATATTGCGCAGCCAAAGGACGATTAATTTCAATACTTAGCACAGGCAAACCGCTCGTTTGTTCTACCTTAACCGCTGTAGCACCAGAAATCGTCTGTATCTTTTGGGCCAATGTCTGAGCCTGCTCATTAAGCACTTGCATATCATCGCCAAAAATCTTGACGCCAATATCGCTACGAATGCCTGAAATCAGCTCATTAAAACGCAGCTCAATCGGTTGAGAGAACTCGCTGTTATTGCCCGGTAATGTCGCCAAGAAAGCCTGCATACGCGAACGTAGTTCATCTAGCGTTTCTTTAGAGTTTGGCCATTGATCATGAGGTTTAAGTAAAATGACTGCATCAGAGATATTAGGTGGCATCACGTCAGTTGCAACCTCAGCTGTCCCTGTTCGCGCAAAAACAGCTTTTACCTCTGGAAAGTTTTTCAAAATGAGCTTTTCGGTATTTTCTTGCATTCGAAGAGACTGCTCGAGCCCTGTACTAGGTGAACGCATTTGCTGTAAGGCGAAGTCACCTTCACTTAACTGGGGAGCAAATTCACTGCCCATTTGGGTCGCTAAAACACCTGTGAGCACTAAAATACTTAATGCAAAACTAAGAACCACAATCTTAAGTTGATAAGCCTGATCGAGAATATCTCGATATTTCTGCTTTAAAAGCAGCATCCAACGTGTTTCTTTTTCTTTCACTTCACCCGTAACAAAAAGAGCAACTGCCGCAGGTACAAATGTCACAGAAAGAATCATTGCACCCAATAACGCCATAACCACGGTCATAGCCATTGGATGAAACATTTTGGCTTCAACGCCAGATAAGGCAAAAATAGGTAAATAGACCACTAAAATAATCATTTGCCCAAAAATAAGCGGTCGTCGGGCCTGTTTTGCTGCAAGGAAAACTTCTTTGAATCGCTCAGTGCGTGTAAGTGGTCGATGTAAAGCATGCTGTGCTTCTGCTAGACGTCGAATACAGTTCTCTACAATAACAACCGCACCATCTACAATAATCCCGAAATCAAGCGCTCCAAGGCTCATCAGGTTGGCACTAATGTTTTGCTCAGCCATTCCCGTAAGGGTAAATAACATCGAAAGTGGGATAACACAGGCAGTAATTAAAGCTGCTCGGAAATTTCCCAAGAAAATAAACAAAATCACAATAACCAAAATCGCCCCTTCTACGAGGTTCTTCTGTACTGTTGCAATTGCTTTGTTTACCAAACTCGTCCGGTCATAAACCGTTTCGATTTCTACACCTTTAGGTAAGGTAGATTGGATTTCCTTAATTTTGGCATCAACCGCCTGAGCAACGGTACGGCTGTTCTCCCCCATCATCATCATGGCTATGCCAAGAACAGTCTCTTCACCATTGTAAGTTGCAGCGCCTGTTCTTAAATCATGCCCAATAGAGACATTCGCCACATCTGCCACACGAATTGGCAAACCATTTTTGGTGCTAACAGTAATGTTTTGAATATCCTCAACATTACTTAACATGCCCGGAACACGAACAGTGAGCTGCTCGCCATTCTCTTCAATAAAACCTGCACCGCGATTTTCATTATTTTCTTGCAAAGCAGTTTGAAATTCATTAATTGAAATTTGCAGCTGCTGCAAACGTTTTAAATCAGGAGAAACAATATAGGTTTTATTGTAGCCACCAATACTGTTAATTTCGGCTACGCCTTTCACTCGCTGCAATTGAGGACGCACAATCCAGTCCTGAATTTCGCGTAAATCCATGGCTGTATAGGCTGTACCATCAGCTTTTTTAGCACCAGATTTTGCTTTCACGACCCATTGGTAAATCTCACCTAATCCTGTTGAAACAGGAGACATAACTGGATCAACTGATTCAGGTAGTTGTCCGTCCGCCTCTTGTAAACGCTGGTTAATCAGTTGTCTTGCCCAATAAATATCTGTTCCATCTTTAAAAATAATGGTGACTTGGGAAAGTCCATAACGGGAAATAGAGCGAGTCTGTTCCAGATTAGGAATTCCGGCCATCGCATTTTCAATAGGATAGGTAATCCGCTGTTCGACCTCTAAAGCGGTATATCCATTTGCTTGGGTATTAATCTGCACCTGAGCATTGGTAATGTCTGGAACCGCATCAATAGGAAGCTTTTGATAACTCCAGATTCCGACTCCAATCCACGTCAGCACAAATAGCATGACCCAAATAGCATTTTGAATGGCAAACTGAATAACTCTGTCAAATAGTCCTTCGGGTTTGGGCAGTTCGGGTTTATTAATGTCCATGCTCCGCCTCTCCTTTTTCCAGTTCGGATTTCAGCAAGAAGCTGCCTTCTGCAACATAGCGCTGGCTTGGATTAATACCTTTTACAACTTCGACCCACTGACCATCTTTAGAACGTTGCCCCAACTGTACCGTGACAGGTTCAAACTCAAAGCCTGTTTTGACCATTTTTGGAGTAAAGATAACGTCTTTATCTTCGACTTGTTGGATCGCTTGTGCTTTTACACGTGTTACTTTTTGCGTTGAACCTGAATTTAGCTCAACGTTAACCATTAGATTTGGACGTAATTCACTATTATTTGCTAAGACCTTTGCACGGACTTGTAAACGCCCTGTTTGAGCATCAGCCTCTGTTGTTAAGCTTTGAACCTGTGCAGTAAATACATTCCCAGTTTGCAAAGATTTAAATTCAATTTGCTGGTTTGGCTGCACATTGATATTCACGGTACTTGGTAAAATAAACTCCAGCCATAACTGATCAAGCTGATTAATAATAAAAAGCTGATCTGCTAACTGTACGTTTTCACCTACCACAATATCTTTATTACTCACCATGCCTGCAATTGGCGCTGTTAAGGTGTAGCGTCCTCCTGAACCTGAACCCGCACCAAATGCACTTAAGCGCGAGCGAGCTGCTTTAACTTGAATTTGGGCTTGCTGGTAAGCGTTATAAACTCTTTGATAATCTTGTTTAGCAGAAATTCCCTGAGACCATAAGCTACGTTCACGTTCATAGTCCTGACGCGTTAAATCAAGATTAGACTGTGCAATTTGCAAATTAGCTTGTTGATCGACTAGATCTGGAACCAATAAGCTTGCGAGAGCCTGACCCTTTTTAACTTGTTGTCCCAATTCAACATAGACTGCTTCGACACGACCACTAAAACTTGGTGAGACATGGGCTTGACGGTCAGTATTTACAACCAGTTTGGCTGGATAAGTTTGAAGCTGAGCAACTTCACCTAATTCAGCCTGTTCAATTTTTAAATTTTGTTCCTGCATTTGTTGAGCAGTGAGCATCAATGGTTTTTCACCCTCGTCATGATGTTCTTCACCCTCTTCTTCAGCATGCTCATGCTCTTCTGAGGCTTCAGAAGAGGCAGGTCTATTTTTTGAATTTAAAACGAGCAAACCGATTAATATTGCAGTGACTGCTGCAATCACTCCCACCCAAAGCCATTGAGAATTTTTCTTTAAATTTACCGACATTTTTATTCTCCTGCCTGAGTTGGGAATGATTGGCTTTGTTGCCAAGCACGTTGATTCAATTGCATTAAGGCATCTTTCGCCATGATTTGTTCCGCCTCTAGACCGAGACGCAAACTTTGAATTTCAATTGAGTTTTGCCAAGCCTGTTTTAATAGCTCGACTTTACGTAAGCGCACGTCTTGCAATAGCATGGTCGCTTGCTGAACATCGGTAACGGCGAACTTACCCAAACGGAAACCTTGTAATGTTTTTTGTTGGACTTGAGCCGCAAGCGGAACTTGCTGATCATTCAGTTGTTTAAACTGGATACGTAAACCTTTTAACTCTGACATTAGGGTTTCAATATCAACCTGATTTTGCTGTCGATAAAAGCTTTGCTGACGTTGAGATAGCTCTTGTTTGGCCTGAGCAATCTTGATTCCGTATTGCTGGCGATTAAAAAGATTTAAAGGAATTTCCACACCTAAACGAATTTGGTTATCTGTACTCTGTTCTGGAGAGCGAGTGTTATTAACACCCAAAGTTACGGTAGGTTGTGGTCTTGCTTTTGCTTTAAGCTGTTTAATATTGGCTTGCTGTGCAAGAGAATCTAACTGGAAAGAGCGCTCCAATAAATTATTTTGTGAATCTTGGTTTGGTTCTACATTCGCTGCCAGCGCCCATAATTGGTTTGGACTTTGGAATAGCTGAAACTGACTTGAACCACCACCCCATAAATTCACCAATTGCTGTTTCGCAACTTGGAGTTTTAAATCGACTTGTTGATATAAACGCTGATTCTCCAAGTGAGACATACGCACTCGGTCTACATCAACTTGAGCAATACTGCCTGCCTGATAACGTTTTTCCGATGCTAGTAAATTTTCTTGGCTGACGAATAGCTGCTCGCCAATGAGAGACTTTTCAAGCTCAAGCAAAGCCACTTGCGACCAAAAATATTTAACGATTAATCCAAGTTCAGCTTGATAACGCTGCTCAGCCAAATCAATTTTTGATATTTCTACTTTTGCCAAATTTTGTGCAGCCTTACGCTGCCCAAAAATATCTAAAGGCTGAGAGATTCCAATCGCGAGTTCTTTTTCTTGATCACTCTGGAAACCTGTTTGCTCAATGGAAAGACTTGGATTTGCCCATAAACGACTTTGCTTTAAATTAGCCTCAGCCATTTGCTGCTGTGCTTGCCAAACACCTTGCTGATTTTGATAGTTTTGTACCTGTTCTAACGCTTGCTCAAAAGTAAACGCTGCTTTTTGAATATAGCGTTCTTGTTGAATATCAGACTGAGCCATCACTGCTTGCCCAGCCAATAGCATGGCAATAGACAGGCTTGAAATCGTTAAAACTTTTTTTAACGTTATCTTAACGTTACTCTCTAAGTGATAAGTAGAACTCACTCGAGTTGAAAAAATAGAAGACATGTTTTTGCCCCGCAATAAATAAGAGATGCGGTGGGCTTATTTTAGCTACCCCACCTATAGCGGGGTTAAAACAGGAGGGGGTTTTAAAGCAGTAAGATGGGGTGACTGGTAAGAATTAGACCAGTGATAAATTTGTGAGAGTTCCTGCACATAGACTACAGGTGCTTCAGCTTGTTTTGCAACTTCAATCATCACAACATGAAAACATGAAGGCAAATGATCATGGTGATCTTGCAAATTTAAAGGAGCTTTATGAGAGGTGTTTCCGGCATCGTTCTGTTCAGTATGAGCTTGATGTGAAGATTGATATACATTCAAAGCCGCATGATGCCCGAAATGATGCAATGCTTTTTCCTGATTTTCATGCGCACAAAATGCCGCTGCCACATTCCATAAACTCTGGAATATGAGCAAACTAAACAAGATGGACATAAAAATTGCGGAACGTGGCAAAAGCGCACCATTAAGCTAAAAAGTTGAACAAAGCCACTATAACAGGCACTAGGCATGTAATAAAATTACAAAACCTCCAATCACGAATCCCCACCTTTTAATTTAGAACTTATCTCACGTTAGGCGAGACAAAAATAACTTATTATTGAGTAATCATTATGTACAAGCTTTTTTCTGCATCTATATTAACAATTTGCCTTGGCTTAACTGGCTGTGCAACGTCAATGCTATCATCAGCCTTGCCCGATGAAACAACACAAGTTCAGACGAATACTTTAAAAACAGATCAAATTATTGCCCTAGGGCAGGCAGTTAAAAATCAGCAAGAACAAGGATTAGTATTTATAGGTCAAGACTATAATTATTTAATGACTGATGGTAGCGCAGAGTTTCTAAAAATTATTAAAACCATTCCGGCTACCGAAAGAACGCTTAATATCCCCTCTCCACTTGTGCTCACTATGGATGATCCAAATCATTTTCACGGAGTAATACAAGTTCGCTATAATACACGCATGGGAAATCTAAATGAAAAACAAAAAGATATGTTAAAGGACTTGGGTTTTAAACAGAATTTTGCCATGCTCCAAGCTCAACAAAATACCCCATATCCCTATATTAATATTTTTTTCAAAGGCCAGCTTTATGAATCTAAAGACCTAAAAGATATTCAACAAAAACTAGCAACTCCATACGTGGTGGAATTACAGGAAAAAATTGAAACAACTAAGAAACATCCATTCAAGCGTGCTACTCGCAAGGTTTTGTACCCTTTAGCAATGACCTTTGATGTAATTGTCTTTGCACCCTCTTTAATATGGGCAGATTTACATGGTGACTTTAATAAATAAAGCACTGAGATTCCTAAAACAAAACCAGCCCTTAGGCTGGTTTTGTTTAAAAAAATTTCTTTTGTTTGATATTTATAAATTCTAATAAGATTTTATAAAGAAAATAAAAAACGAATATCTCAAATAAAGATTATTTTCTAGTTTCTAAAACCTAGTTTTTTAGAGAATATAACAAGCTAATTCCAGCTGGCATAAAAACACGTGTAACTTTTATGTAAGCCAAAACTTCATTATTTTTCATCCAAATGCGCTATATCACATTTACAAAAAAAAACATAATATTTCAATATAAGGGACTAGCTTAAAAGTGTGAGTCAATTCAATCAAATTGAGGAACAAGGGAGACTATCATGAATATGAAATCAATCAAGCATGGGCTTAATCACTTGTTTGCTTTTGAACACTTACTTCCCGATATGCATTCGCAAGCGGTTGATGAAATTGAACAAGGCTTACGTTTTGAAGAACTTGCAGAGCAAGATCATGAGCGTATGCAAAACTGGTTAGACGTAACCCCGAATGATCGAAATGCTATGTGGTGTTACTTACGAGCAGCTTTACGAGGTAGCTCTGATGCCTCTTTTAAACTTGGTATTGGTTATCTAAATGGTCAATTTGGATTAGATAAAAATTATCGTGAAGCTGAAAAATGGCTACAAAAAGCAGCAAGTCAAGGTCACCCTGATGCTGAACGTTGCCTACAAGAAGCATTTAGTAAACTCGCTTTCTCATAAAACAAAAAAAACCAGCCCTTAGGCTGGTTTTTAAATTTAGCAGTAATTAACCGCTAATTTTTTTGTACTTCGTACGTTTTTGAACAGCGTCATCACCTAAACGTGACTGGCGATATGCTTCATATTCAGCATAGTTACCTGCGTAGAATTCTGGCTGTTCATTTTCAAATGACAAGATGTGTGTCGCAATACGGTCAAGGAACCAACGATCATGCGATACCACCATTACCGTACCTGGGAATACAAGAATTGCATCCTCAAGCGCACGTAAAGTTTCAATATCCAAGTCGTTTGATGGTTCATCCAGCAAGATTACGTTTGCACCTAACTGTAAGATCTTCGCAAGTTGTAAACGGTTACGCTCACCACCAGACAATTCACCTACACGTTTTTGCTGATCTTGACCTTTAAAGTTAAAACGGCCGATATAAGCACGTGATGCGATTTCGTAATCACCGATTTTTAAGATATCTAAACCGCCAGAAACTTCTTCCCAAACAGTTTTATTATTATCTAGAGTGTCACGGATCTGACCAACATAAGCAACTTTAACTGACTCACCTAAGGTCACAGTACCTGTATCAGGTTGCTGTTCGCCGGTCATCATACGGAATAAAGTCGTTTTACCTGCACCGTTTGGACCAACGATACCAACAATCGCTGTTGGAGGTACGGTAAACGTTAAGTTTTCGTACAACAAGCGACCGTCAAATGACTTACTGATGCCTTCCACTTCCACAACTTTGTTACCCAAACGTGGGCCAGGTGGAATATAGATTTCAGATGTTTCATTACGTTGCTGGAATTCTTTAGAGTTAAGCTCTTCAAAACGTTCCATACGCGCTTTGTTTTTCTTTTGCTGACCTTTAGCATTTGAACGAACCCATTCAAGTTCTTTTTTCAATGCTTTAGCAAAAGATTCTTCTTGTTTATTTTCCTGCTCTAAACGAGCATTCTTTTGTTCTAACCAAGAAGAATAGTTACCTTGATAAGGAATACCCATACCACGGTCAAGTTCAAGAATCCACTCAGCCACGTTATCCAAGAAATAACGGTCATGCGTAATCGCAACGATAGTGCCGGGGAAATCTTTCAAGAAACGTTCTAACCAAGTTACAGATTCTGCATCCAAATGGTTCGTCGGTTCGTCCAGAAGTAACATATCTGGCTTAGAAAGTAATAAACGGCAAAGTGCAACACGACGGCGCTCACCACCTGAAAGTAATGATACGTCTGCATCCCAAGCTGGAAGATTCAAAGCATCCGCAGCAATTTCAAGCTGGTTGTTTAGGTTATGTGCATCCCAAGCATGGATAATTGATTCTAATTTTTCCTGCTCTTTTGCAAGTGCATCAAAATCTGCATCTGGATCTGCATATTCTGCAAAAACTTGATCAAGACGTTCTAATGCATCTAAAGCTTCACGCACGCCATCTTCAACGTTACCACGAACGTCTTTAGTCGGATCTAGCGGTGGTTCTTGCTCTAAATAGCCGATTTTAATTCCAGGTTGTGCACGAGCCTCACCAGAGAAATCTTTATCTACGCCAGCCATAATACGAAGCAAGGTAGATTTACCTGCACCGTTCAAACCGAGCACACCAATTTTGGCACCCGGGAAAAATGATAAAGAGATGTCTTTTAAGATTTCGCGCTTTGGCGGAACCATCTTAGACACTCGGTTCATCGTATAAATATATTGGGCCACGCAGGACTCCTCAATTGAAAAACCAGTACATCGCAATAAGCGATAAATAATCGCGCGTATTATACGCTGAAAACCTCTTTGACTTGAAGTTATGATTTCCATCGTACGGATTTATCAAACAATTTTCTTTTTCAATAAGTTGCAAAATGTTTATGTATAAGATTTATACAAGGTTTCAGCGTATATTTTTCTATCTTTATTCCTAAAATTAGAAAACAAACCAGAATTTCTGCAATTTTCAAGATGAATTTTAGGCTAGACTCGCTCAATATTTAACTCACGAAGATGAAGTAATAATGACTTATAAAGATGAAACCTTAGCCATTCATGCAGGCTATTCACCAGAGGCGACCACAAAAGCTGTTGCAGTCCCTATTTATCAAACCACATCTTATGCATTTGATAATACCCAGCACGGCGCTGACCTCTTTGATTTAAAGGTTCAAGGTAATATTTATACCCGTATTATGAACCCAACGACCTCTGTGCTTGAACAGCGTCTTGCCGCGCTTGAAGGTGGAATTGGTGCTTTAGCATTGGCTTCTGGTATGGCCGCAATTACTTATGCCATTCAGACCATTACAGAAGTAGGAGACAATATTGCTTCTGTCTCAACATTGTATGGTGGAACCTATAACTTATTTGCCCACACCTTACCGAAACAAGGTATCGAAGTTCGTTTTTTTGATTACCAAAAGCCTGAAAGCTTACGTAACTTAATTGATGATAAAACCAAGCTTGTTTTTGTTGAGTCGATTGGCAACCCACTCGGAAATATTATTGATCTAGAGGCCATTGCTAAAATTGCCCATGAATATGGTGTTCCAGTCGTTGTAGACAATACCGTTGCCACCCCTGCTTTATTAAAACCTTTTGAATATGGTGCTGATATTGTCATCCATTCTCTCACCAAATATATCGGTGGTCATGGCAATAGCATTGGTGGTGCGATTGTAGATAGCGGTAAATTCCCTTGGGGTAAATATCCGGAACGCTTTAAAGTCCTCAACACGCCTGACCCAAGTTATCACGGGGTTAATTATGTCGAAGCATTAGGTGAAGCAGCTTATATTGCCCGCGCACGTGTAGCTCCATTACGCAATACAGGTGCAGCAATTAGCCCTTTAAGTGTGTTCTTAATTTTACAGGGTCTAGAGACTCTAAATTTAAGGATGGAACGCCATGCTGAAAATGCGCAAAAAATTGCGGAATATTTGCAAAATCATCCAAAAGTAAAATGGGTGAATTATGCAGGCCTAAAAGATCACCCGCAGCACCAACTGGCTCAAAAATATGTAAAAGGTAAGCCTTCTGCAATTTTGTCTTTTGGTGTTCAAGATGGCCGCGAAGGTGGTACTCGTTTCATCGATGCACTACAACTGTTTACTCGTCTCGTAAATATTGGCGATGCAAAAAGTTTAGCTTGCCACCCTGCAACGACAACTCATCGCCAGCTCAACGAACAAGAACTTAAAGCTGCTGGCGTAAGTGAAGATATGGTCCGTCTTTCGATTGGTATTGAGCATATCGATGACTTAATCGCCGATTTAGAACAAGCACTTTCAGCTGTATAACTTTTGAACTACCTAACAAGCCTCTGGAAACAGAGGCTTTTTTATTTTCTGCTCATGATAGGATTAAAAACAATTACTGGATTAAGATACTAATTTAGAGTTTTTACTCTAAATAAATTGTTAAATTTCATATATTTACTGACTAGACAATTTTTAAACATCTATTAAGATAAGTGACAATATTTATGAGTTCATCTGGATGAACCTACGGTTGTAAAAAATAAAAATTACATACCGGAATAAATAGTCCCTGCCCCTACTTAGGTAAAATGCTGTGAATAAAAAATTAGAAGCTCTGTTCCAGGAAAAGGTACAAGATAAAGTCATTTTAGTGACAGGCGCCTCGAGTGGAATCGGATTAACGATTTCAAACAAACTTGCTGATGCGGGTGCTCATGTCTTACTAGTTGCACGTACTGAAGAAACTTTGGAAGAAGTGAAAGCAGATATCGAAAGTCGTGGTGGTAAGGCATCAATTTTCCCATGTGATCTCAACGATATGGATACGATTGATCAAGTATCTAAAGAAATTTTAGCAACTGTTGATCACATCGATATTTTAATTAATAACGCTGGTCGTTCTATTCGCCGTGCCGTACATGAGTCTTACGATCGTTTCCATGACTTTGAACGCACAATGCAGTTAAATTATTTTGGTGCAGTACGTTTAGTCCTTAATATCTTGCCTCATATGATTCAGCGTAA
Organism: Acinetobacter sp. V91_7; assembly: GCF_031799075.1. Classification (NCBI taxonomy): domain Bacteria; kingdom Pseudomonadati; phylum Pseudomonadota; class Gammaproteobacteria; order Moraxellales; family Moraxellaceae; genus Acinetobacter; species Acinetobacter sp. V91_7. Next base: position 10,763 of record NZ_JAVQNT010000040.1, on the reverse strand, counting down.
AGATGGGCAAATTATTAATATTAGCTCGATTGGTGTGTTAGCAAACGCAACTCGCTTCTCTGCCTATGTGGCATCTAAAGCTGCTCTTGATGCATTTAGTCGCTGCCTATCAGCCGAAGTTCATGCACATAAAATCGCGATTACTTCAATCTATATGCCGTTGGTTCGCACTCCAATGATTGCACCAACCAAAATTTATAAATATGTACCAACACTTTCACCTGAGCAGGCTGCTGACTTAATTGCTTATGCTATTGTGAAACGTCCAAAGCGTATGGCAACCAACTTGGGCCGTTTAGCTTCAATGACTTATTCTGTTGCACCAGGCATCAACAATATGTTCATGTCGATTGGTTTCCGTTTATTCCCAAGCTCTGATGCTGCAAAAGGTGAAAAAACTGAAAAACTGAACTGGGCACAAAAAGCATATGCACGAATTTTCCCAGGTGAACACTGGTAATTTTGAGTTAATAGCATAATGAATAAAAAAGCGCCTTGTTTAAGGCGCTTTTTTATTAAAGAATTTATCAGTCAAGAAACTGAACATGCCCTGTTTTTACATCATAAATTGCACCCACAACTGCAATCTCACCTCGCTCAACCATATCTTTTAAGACGTTACTCTGGTTAATGATGTATTGAATGTTGTAGTGAACATTCATGGCAGTCACCTGATTGATAAAGGCTTTACTTAGATCACGTGGCTGCATAATGTCATATACACTATCAACCGAATGCATTAACGGCCCAAGCACATATTGAATATGTGGCATTTCCTTCACATCAGCCACTTGCTTATGCTCTAAGCGTAATTGACATGCGCTCGTCACCGCACCGCAATCGGTATGCCCTAAGACTACAATCACTTTAGAGCCTTTAGCCTGACAAGCAAACTCAAGCGAGCCTAATACCTTTTGCCCAGCAATATTACCTGCGATTCGTAAGCTAAACAGATCACCAATACCCACATCAAAAATCATTTCAGTGGGTGCACGTGAGTCCATACAACCAAGGACTGCTGCGATCGGATGTTGCCCTTCATCTGCAGTAACTCGGATTTGACGATAAATATCGCGTTGAAGGCGTTCATTTCTTACAAAACGTTCATTACCTTCTTTAAGCAAATTCACGACTTGCTGTGGACTCAGTTTTTGTTGTAAATCCCTTGTACTAATATCAATATCAAGTACAGCATCATCAACATCTTGATAGTGTTGTTTGAACCCAACCAGTTTAAGATTTACCTGACGTTTAATAGCAGTTTCACTTTGATAATCTTGAATAACCTGATAAATATCAGGATCAATCGAATCACATTGTGTTGCATCAATAATGAGTTGTTGATGTTTATGTACATGTTCCAATGCAGAAATAAGCGCAGAACGATTTAGAAAGGTTACTTGTGACGGAAGTTCAATACGAGTAACTACACCATGTAAACGCTTCTCTCTATAAACGCGAATACCCTTATTAAAATTGCCATAGAGAATAAAAGCACTGCTGGTAAATAGACCAATTAAAATTCCCATTAAAAGATCAGTCAGCAAAATTGCAACTAAGGTAATAATAAAAGGTAAAAACTGTTTCCAGCCTTTTTGATAAAGCTGTTTAAATAATCTTGGGTGAGTAAGCTTAAAGCCTGTCACGATTAAGATTGCAGCCAACGCAGACAGAGGAATCATGTTCATTAATGGCACGAAGAACAAAACTGCCAGTAGCAATAATACGCCATGAATAATGGTAGAGCATTTACTACGCGCCCCTGTATTTGCATTCACCGAACTACGTACAATGACGGAGGTCACAGGCATTCCACCAATTAAGCCCGAAATAATGTTACCCGTACCTTGTGCCCAGAGTTCACGGTTAGGAGGAGAAGAGCGTTTTTGAGGGTCGATTTTATCTGCCGCTTCCAGATTCAATAATGTTTCTAACGATGCAACGACAGCAAGCGTAATTGCTCCTGTGTAAATCATAGGCTCAGCTAAATAGCTAAAATCAGGGAAAATTAATACTTCTTCGGGCGCTTGCAATATATTCGGCAATTGAATGAGGTTATCAACGTGCACTGCCCAGAGGGAGCCAATACTCACCAAAATAAAATTTAAAACCGCTGCCAACACAACTGCAATCAGAGCAGAAGGTAAAGCTAGTTTTTTGAGTGGGCTGCTATCCCACGCTAAAATTAAGAATAAACTGAGCAAACCAATGAGTGCTGCTCCTCCATCAAAACGTTGAAGGAATGCGTCTGGCGTTGAAGTCCAAACCTGTTTCCATGAAAAATCAGAAAGTCCGAACAGATAAGGTAATTGTGTCGCAATAAGGATGACACCAATGGCCGCCAGTAAACCCAAAATGACATTATTTGGAATAAAGTTGGCAAAAAAACCTAACTTGAATAATCCAAATAGAATTTGAAGGACACCAGCAAAAATAATACATAATAAAAAGGCGGCATAATTGCCGCCTAGTTGTTCTAACTGTACAAGAATTACGGCAGTCAGCCCCGCCGCTGGGCCTGCAACGCTAATGTGAGAACCACTCAGTAGACCCACAATAATGCCGCCAACAATACCTGCAATAATACCAGAGATGATGGGAGCACCTGAGGCTAAAGCGATACCCAAACATAGGGGCAATGCCACGAGGAATACGACAACTCCGGACAGGAGGTCTTTTAAATGAAATCTATTTTTCAGGTTTAAAACCGACATAAAACAACCATTTATAATAAAAAGAAATAAGCAAAGTTGTACTATTACAGCCTGAAAGTGAGTAAGTGCTTCAAGGCAATGTTGATGTTGTCGGACAACTGAATATGATTAAAGTTGAGTTATGCTATAACGTTGTATATTTGTTTGAGTATTTAACAGCGTTTTGTTGATCTTAAGATTCACCTCATGTTCATGTCTGCGATTTTTTATTAATTCCCCATAAAAAACTTTTAAAAAATATATTTTAACCCATAAAAAAAGCCTCCGATTGGAGGCCTTTTTAACAATTAAAAACTCTTATTTAGAGCCTTTAATCCCTGCTTGTAGTAACAATGCACCTAAACCGCCAATCTTTTGTTCTTGTGGTTTATCTTGCTTGCTACGCTGAGGGCGTTCAGCTTGATCTTTACGCGGTTGAGGACGTTTACCTTGAGGTTTACGCTCAAAATGCTGTTCTGTATTTTGCTCACGACGTGGTGGACGCGGCGCTTTAACAGGTGTAGAACCTTCAGCACGCATACTTAAGTTCACGCGGTTACGTTCAACATCAACCTGCATAACACGCACTTGTACAATCTGGCCCGGTTTTACAACTTTATGCGGATCAGATACAAATTCATTTGCTAATTCAGAAATATGAACTAAACCATCCTGATGTACACCAATATCAACAAAGGCACCAAAGTTTGTGACATTAGTAATCACACCTTCAAGTTGCATACCTTCTGTCAATTGACCAACTTCAGTAATATCTTCACGGAATTTAGCAGTACGGAACTCTGGACGTGGGTCACGACCCGGTTTTTCAAGTTCAGCTAAAACGTCTTGAATTGTTGGTAAACCAAATTTGTCATCAACAAATTCATCAGCTTTTACTTGGCGAATGATTTCAGTATTACCAATGATGTCTTTAACAGTTGTTGCTTTTGCTGCAACAATTTTCTCAACAAGGCCATAACTTTCAGGGTGAACTGAAGAAGCATCTAAAGGTTCAGAACCATTTTGAATACGTAAGAAACCAGCTGCCTGCTCAAAAGTACGCTCACCTAAACGTGGTACGCTTTTCAACGCTTGACGGTTGTCAAAACGACCATGCTCTTTGCGGTATTCAACAATTTGTTGAGCAATTGCTTTGTTTAAACCTGCGATATAAGCCAAGATTGCTGGTGAAGCGGTATTTACATCAACGCCTACAGCATTCACACAGTCTTCTACCACTGCATCAAGTGTTTTTGCCAAACCAGTCTGGTTCACATCGTGTTGATATTGGCCCACACCGATTGATTTCGGATCAATCTTAACAAGTTCAGCAAGTGGATCTTGTAAACGGCGAGCAATAGAAACTGCACCACGAATTGAAACGTCAAGTTCTGGAAGTTCTGCCGATGCAAGTTCACTTGCAGAGTAAACAGATGCACCCGCTTCACTTACAGTGATTCGTGTTAAATTCAGATCAGTATTCGCAGCCATCATTTCAGCAACAACAGCTTCTGTTTCACGGCTAGCTGTACCATTACCAATTGCAATGAGCTCTACATTATATTCACGGCATAGGCGTGCAAGTTCAGCGATTGAGCCTTCTTTGTCTTCTTTTGGAGCAAATGGATAAATCGTGCTGTGAGCAAGTACATCACCAGCATCGCTGATCACTGCAAGTTTCACACCTGTACGAATACCAGGGTCAACACCCAAAGTCGTACGGCTGCCAGCTGGCGCTGACAATAATAAATGACGAAGATTTTCAGCAAATACCTGCATTGCCTCTGCTTCGGCAGTAAGACGTTTTTCTGTCAGCAATGAATGTTCGATTTGAGGACGAATCTTACCTAACCAGAATAATTTTGCAGTTTGCTTTAAGAAATCCTGACGTGCTTGAGGTTGAATTTGCTCAAGGTTGTATTCAGTTTCAATACGCGCCAATGGTGCATCATCTTCACCATCTACTTTCAAACCTAATACGTTTTCTTGACGACCACGTAACATCGCCAATAAACGATGAGAAGGTAATTTGTTTAGACCTTCAGAGAATTCAAAGTAATCACGGAACTTTTTACCAACTTCTTTCTTTTCTTCAGATGCAACCGCACTTTTTAAAACCGCACTTTTTGCAAAAGTTGTTTTTAATTCTGTAGTAAGTGAAATATTTTGCGCCCAGTCATCAATCAGAATGTGCTGAATCGCATCTAACTGACTTTCAACATCTGGGTAGTCTTCGTGACTAAAACCAGCTAATGCTTCTGTCGGGTCAACTTGTTCTGCAATAATTTTTTCAGCAATTGGTCCTAAACCTGCTTCTTTTGCTTTAAAAGATTTACTTGTACGCTTAGGGCGATACGGTGCATAAATTTCTTCTAAAGCATTTTTTGTTTCGGCTGCATTCACCCGCGCCAACAAGTCATCACTCAATTTATTCTGTTCTTGCAATGACTGAATAACCTTTTCACGGCGCTCATATAAATCACGTAAATACGCTAAACGAGTATCTAATTGGCGTAACTGCGTATCATCTAAACCTTGTGTTACTTCTTTACGGTAACGGGCAATAAATGGAACACTGGCACCTTCATCAATTAAGCGGATGGCAGCTTCTACTTGGTTTGGACGTACGGCAAGCTCACTTGCCAACTGCTGAACTAAGTCAGTCATCGTGTTTGATCCCACAAGGATAAAGTTTAAAAGCACTGATTATAAAGACCAAGCCCATAAAATCCACACTTGTTTGCGTATTCAAAACGTTTTTTTGTATTGACTCTGAATATTTATAGTTTTTACGACTACTAGAGCACATAAAAACAGGAGTTCAAGTATGAAAAAGTTGAGTCTGAGCTCTGTTTTTTAATCTTTATAAAATATAAACGTAGGCCTTATGTCATGAAAGTGACAAAATTTTATTATAAATTATGAGAAAATGATCATATTGATACATTCCTCAAAAGCTAAAAACATAGCGATTCAACAAGGTTTTATTCGTCCAATCTTTTAACCAACCCAACCATCTGCTTACTTCAACAATTAAAAGCTTTATAACAACCAAGTTAGTTTACCTAAAATAACTTATTTGAAACAATTAGTTATTACTAATAAATTATTAAAAATTTATCAAATATTTAAGTATTTGTTTTTTTAGATCAGTCTTTGCTAAATTATGGGCTTAAGATGTTGTTTTTTGGTTTCAAACCACCTTGAAAATTGTAATTTTGAGCAAATTGATACATAGTCTTAACGAGAACATCAGCATTATACTGAGGGCTTGCTGGCAATAAGCCTGACCGACCCAATAATATATAAATTATGACTTTAAAAGGGAGTACATCATGAGTTTAGTTGTACCTGCTGAACATCCTGAAACCGTACACAACGAAACGGATCGTGTCGAACGTATTTTAGTGGTCGATGACGATGTGCGTTTACGTACCCTCTTGCAACGTTTTTTGGAAGATAAAGGCTTTGTTGTAAAAACTGCCCACGATGCTTCGCAAATGGACCGTTTATTACAACGTGAGTTATTTTCACTTATCGTACTCGACTTTATGTTGCCAGTTGAAGATGGTTTGAGTATTTGCCGTCGTTTACGCCAATCAAATATTGATACGCCTATTATCATGTTAACAGCGCGTGGTAGCGATTCAGACCGTATTGCAGGTCTGGAAGCTGGTGCAGACGATTACTTACCAAAACCATTTAATCCAAATGAACTTTTAGCCCGTATCCGTGCTGTATTGCGTCGCCAAGTTCGTGAAGTTCCAGGTGCTCCAAGCCAACAAGTTGAAGTTGTGAGCTTTGGACCATGGTCTTTAGATTTGTCTACCCGCACGCTGACACGCGAAGGACAAATCGTTACCTTAACGACTGGCGAATTTGCAGTATTAAAAGCATTGGTACAACACCCACGTGAACCATTAACGCGCGACAAACTCATGAATTTGGCTCGTGGTCGTGAATGGGGTGCAATGGAACGTTCAATTGACGTTCAAGTATCTCGTCTACGTCGTTTAATTGAAGATAATCCTGCACGTGCACGTTATATCCAAACTGTATGGGGCGTGGGTTATGTATTTGTTCCAGATGGTGCGGAATAAGCTGAGATAAGATAGAGTGAGTTTAGAACCAATCGCGCCACAAAACTTTACTGACTACGCCACCTACTCTGAACGGAAACGAACTCGGTGGGAACGTTTTCTCGACAAAATTAAGCCACGCTCTGCTGCCATGCGTACCACCATTCTGGTACTGCTGGTGGTATTTTTTAGCTTATTTATGTCGTTATGGTTCTTTTGGCGCACTCTTTATTTACCTGAAATTCAACAACATGCCCGTTATTTAGCAGTTGAACTTGAACTCGTTAACAATCCAGATATACGAATTTTTCATCGTGACAACGAAGTTGATGTTGATACGTGGTTACGTAATCGCGTTGGTATTGAATACGTTACCAACCCGAAAGAATACCCAAGCGTCCGCGATAAAGTTATTGCTGAGTTTTTTACCAATCAGATCGAACAAAAACTGGCAAATGAGATTGGGACGAAGGATGTTACGGTTTACTTCCAGTTTAAGCCTAGCCCACGCATCTGGATTCAAACACCTGAAATGCACGGGAACTGGGTCCGTGAGCCTTTAAAAACCTATGCCAATTATAGCCCTGAGCTATTAATTGGTTGGATCGTTGGTGTTCCATTACTTTCAGCTATTATTATTCTGATTTTAGTTAGGCAGATGAACCGCCCTTTACGTCGTTTGCAAAATGCTGCCAATGAATATAGTAAAGCTGGAACGGCACCTTACTTAGATACCAATCACGGTCCCTTAGAAATTCGTCAGGTGAATCAAGCCTTTAACCGCATGGTTTATACGCTTGACCAAACTGAGCGTGAACGACGTATTATGCTGGCCGGCATTTCACATGATCTAAGGACTCCTCTTACACGTATTCGCTTAACGGCGGAAATGTTACCTGATGAGTTTTTACGTGAAGGTCTGGTCTATGACGTAGATGATATGGATGCGATTCTTAATCAGTTCATTTCCTATATGCGTGATGGTTCTGATGAAGAATTGAAAGACACCAATATCAATATGCTTTTGCAAGAACTTGTTATCCAGTTTAAGCCACTTGATATTCACTTCGAGATGCAGGATGTGCCAATTATTCCGGCACGTAGTCTTTCTTTAAAGCGACTTATTGCCAACCTGATTAACAATGCAAAACGCTATGGTGCCGAACCGATAGAACTCAGTGCAAAAGTTGAAAATGAACATATTTTAATTACTGTTGCCGATCATGGTGAAGGTATTCCAGCAGATCAAATAGAAGAGTTAATGCAACCTTTTGTTAGAGGAAACTCGGCAAGAACAGTTCAAGGAAGCGGTCTTGGCCTTGCGATTGTCAAACGTATTGTTGATATTCATCATGGTGAAATTCAAATTCATAACCATGAACAAGGCGGTTTAGAAGTTATTATTTCTTTACCTACCCCGAAACCAAGCACTGAAGAAAATAGCTCGATCAATCCATTAGAAAAAATAAAACAAACTTTGAGTGAGCGCTTTTAATTTAACCAGTTAGTTATTAAAAGCCTCATTTTAAAGACAAATAAAATAATTAAAAATCAATAAAATAAAAACTATAAATATATTTTATACCACCATTTATTTACAAAATTAGACCTTAGCCTAACACCTATGCACTTTTCAATTTTTCATAGCTAAAATCCCCTATGTTTTGACAATTCTGAGGATGTCCAATGTCTTTAAGTCGTATTCGCCTAGCTTCTCTTCATGACAAGGTCATCAGTGCTGAACAAGCTGCACAATTCATCGAAGATGGAATGACCGTAGGTATGAGTGGTTTTACTCGTGCTGGTGAAGCTAAAGCTGTTCCACAAGCACTTGTAGAACTTGCAAAGAAAAATCCGTTAAAAATCACGTTAATTACGGGTGCCAGCTTAGGTAACGACTTAGACAAACAACTCACGGAAGCAGGTGTTTTATCTCGTCGTATGCCATTCCAAGTGGACAATACCTTACGTCGTGCCATTAACAATGGCGAAGTTATGTTTATTGACCAACATTTGTCTGAAACTGTTGAGCAAATGCGTAACCAACAGCTTAAACGTCCGGATGTTGCAGTGATTGAAGCAATTGCAATTACTGAAGATGGCGGCATTATTCCAACGACTTCTGTTGGTAACTCTGCAAGTTTTGCTATTTTTGCCGAGAAAGTTATTGTTGAAATCAACACATCTTTAAGCGAAAGCTTTGAAGGTTTGCACGACATCTACATTCCAACTTATCGTCCAACACGTACTCCAATTCCATTAACAAAAGTGGATGAGCGCATTGGTACATCAGCAATCCAAATCGATCCGGCAAAGATTGTTGGTATTGTATTTAACGATACGCATGACTCACCATCAACAGTAACTCCGCCAGATGATGAAACTCAAGGCATTGCAAACCACCTGATCGCTTTCTTTAACAAAGAAGTTGCTGAAGGTCGCTTACCAAAAAGCCTTGGCCCATTACAAGCAGGTATCGGTTCTATTGCCAATGCTGTATTAACAGGCTTAAAAGATTCTGACTTTGAAGACCTCATCATGTACTCAGAAGTATTACAAGACTGTACTTTTGAATTAATTGATGCAGGCAAAATGAAATTTGCTTCTGGTAGCTCAATTACACTTTCTGCAAAATGTGGCGAGAAAGTTTTTGGCAATATCGAAGCTTACAAAGACAAATTAGTACTTCGTCCACAAGAAATCTCTAACCACCCTGAACTGGTTCGCCGTTTAGGTATTATCGGCATTAACACTGCACTTGAGTTTGATATTTACGGTAACGTGAACTCGACTCACGTTTGCGGTACTAAAATGATGAACGGTATTGGTGGTTCAGGTGACTTTGCTCGTAATGCTCACTTGGCGATCTTTGTGACCAAATCAATTGCTAAAGGTGGCGATATCTCTTCTATCGTGCCAATGGTGAGCCACGTTGACCACAGTGAACACGATGTTGATATTTTAGTGACAGAGCAAGGTTTAGCAGACTTACGCGGTTTAGCACCTCGTGAACGTGCTCGCGTTGTTATCGACAATTGTGTACATCCACTTTACCGTGATGCATTAAATGATTACTTTGATCGCGCATGTGCTAAAGGTGGACATACGCCTCATTTACTTCGTGAAGCATTGTCTTGGCATGCAAACTTCGAAGAAACAGGTCAAATGCTTCAAGCAGCACCAGTTGCAAAATCAGCTTAAATAACTGGTTTAATTCAAGCACTCCTACCAGGGTGCTTTTTTATTTGTTTAAATTTTTCATAAAATACTGCTCAAGCCCCAATTTTTATTTTATCTTTTCAGCACATCAAAACAAAAAGTAGAAATCCATATGTTTATTATTCGTCAATTTACAAATGCGGATCTGGAAGATGTCGTTATTTTATGGGAAAGCTGCGGCCTGACTCGTCCTTGGAATAATCCTGAAACCGATATTTTCAGAAAAGTCTCACAACAAGATGATTTATTTTTGGTTGCTATTAAAGATGAGCAACTCATTGGCACGCTTATGGGCGGCTACGACGGCCATAGAGGCTGGATTAATTATTTGGCTGTTCACCCCCACCAACAACGCTTAGGAATAGCTACAGCGCTCGTTCAGCAGCTTGAAAAGCGACTGATTGCTCGGGGCTGCCCAAAACTACAATTATTGGTGCGTAAAGATAACCTAAATGTACTGAATTTTTATGAACAGCTCGGCTATGACGAAGTAGAAGCGGTATGTTTAGGGAAACGTCTAATTAGCGATAGTTCACATGATTAGGCCCTTACTTGTTATAGCTTTGACATAATAAGAAAAATAATCAGAACTTGGGGATAAGTGACAGTGCTTGTGGATAAATCTCATTTTACCCACAAGTAAGAAAATGATTTGTTCAGATAAAACAATAGGCATGAAAAAAGCCTCATACGTTATGTATGAGGCTTTTTCGAATATGGTGGCGAGACCCAGGATCGAACTGGGGACACACGGATTTTCAATCCGTTGCTC